>JALFVM010000022.1 GCA_022787145.1 Lachnospiraceae bacterium
AGTGGAGATATACCTTATTGACACGCCCACACATGAGCAAGAAGTGGGGCGGGGGCCCCATAGATTGCGAATGCGGGGGCAGGATTGTGGAAGTGCGTAGCACGAAACAATCCGTAATCAAGGTTTTGACACCTAAATCATGAAATAGCTTTAAGTCTTTTCAGACTTCACCGGAAGCTTCGCTTCTATCTGTTATAAACCAATGGTCCCTGACTTGCCGTTAGGTGTCATCTTTTTTTAAAGACCAATCATCATTCCAACGAGATGTACCACAAGCGCACACAACCATGCGATCACACACTGCCCGATCACCACACCGGCTGCCCATTTTCCGCCAAGTTCTCTCTTTACCGAGGCAACTGCTGCGACACATGGAGTATACAACAGACAGAATACCAGGAGAGATGCGGCGGTCAACGGTGTCAGCACTGCCTGAAGGCTGGCTGTACTTCCAAACAGCACCGTCAATGTGGAAACAACACTTTCTTTCGCCATAAATCCGGAAATCAGCGCTGTGGAAATTCTCCAGTCTCCGAATCCAAGCGGTGCAAATATAGGAGCAATGACCCCCGCGATCATCGCCAGAATGCTGTCCTTGGAATCGCTGACTCTGGTCAGATGGATATTAAAATTCTGCAAAAACCAGATGACGATCGTTGCCACAAAAATGACTGTGAATGCTCTCTGCAGGAAATCTTTTGCCTTTTCCCAAAGAAGCTGTGCCACGTTTTTTGCCCCCGGCATACGATAGTTCGGGAGTTCCATGACAAAAGGAACCGCCTCACCTTTAAACATACTGTTTTTAAAAATCAAAGCCACCAGAATACCCACCAGAATACCCGTAAGATACAGACCGATCATAACCAGTGCTCCATATTTCGGGAAAAAAGCCGCTGTAAAAAATCCATAGATTGGAAGTTTTGCCGAACAGCTCATAAACGGTGTCAGCATAATCGTCATTTTCCGGTCACGCTCTGACGGAAGTGTCCGGCTCGCCATAACGCCAGGAACCGTACATCCAAATCCAACCAGCATCGGCACAATGCTTCGTCCGGACAAACCGATTTTTCTGAGCAATTTATCCATCACAAAAGCCACTCTCGCCATATATCCCGTATCCTCCAGAAGAGACAGGAAGAAAAACAACGTTACAATAATCGGAAGGAAACTTAACACACTTCCGACGCCGTTGAAAATACCATCAATAATCAGAGAATGAATACCGGCATTTACGTTCCAGGCAGTCATCGCGCTGTCTACCGAATTCGTGAACCAGTCAATCAGCATCTCCAGTGCCCCCTGCATCCAGGCTCCGATCACATGAAACGTAAGAAAAAATACAAGCCCCATAATTCCGATAAAACAGGGAATTGCTGTGTATTTTCCGGTAAGAATACGGTCAATTTTACTGCTTCGGATATGTTCTTTACTTTCCTGCGGCTTTACAACCGTTTTTTCCACCAGATTTTCGATGAAATCAAAACGCATCTCTGCGATTGCGGCAGAACGATCCAATCCGCGTTCTTCCTCCATCTGCTTGATAATGTGCTCCATCATTTCCAGCTCATTCTGAGAAAGATTCAGTTTTTCCAGAATGACCTGATCGCCTTCCACCAGCTTCGTGGCAGCAAATCGAACCGGAATTCCTGCTGCCTGCGCATGGTCCTCAATCAGATGCATAATTCCATGCAGACATCTATGTACCGCACCGTTGTGCTCTTCTTTTCCGCAGAAATCCGTTCTGCCCGGACGTTCCTGATACTGTGCCACATGCACTGCATGACGAATCAGCTCCTCCACGCCTTCATTTTTGGAGGCAGCAATCGGAACAACGGGAATTCCAAGCATTTCCTCCATCTCATTGATTCGTATGGAGCCACCGTTTCCGCGCACCTCATCCATCATATTTAACGCAAGAACCATCGGGACATCCAGTTCCATCAACTGCATCGTCAGATACAGATTCCGCTCAATATTCGTCGCATCCACAATATTAATGATTCCTTTTGGCTTTTCGTCAATGATAAATTCACGTGTGACAATCTCCTCACTCGTGTATGGCGACATGGAATAAATGCCCGGAAGGTCGGTAATTTCCGTATTGACATATCCACGAATCTCTCCGCTTTTTCTGTCTACCGTCACGCCAGGGAAATTGCCGACATGCTGGTTAGAACCCGTCAACTGATTAAACAGCGTTGTCTTTCCGCAATTCTGATTTCCCGCAAGCGCAAACGTCAATACCGTTCCATCAGGGAGAGGATGTTCATCCGCTTTTACATGGTATTTTCCTCCCTCACCCAATCCCGGATGCTCTGCATGTATGACGTGATGATCGTCCGTATTTTTCTCTTTGTTTTCTCCTGCTGTCTTCTTAACCGGTTCAATCTCTATTTTTTCTGCATCCGCAAGACGCAATGTCAGTTCATATCCATGAATTCTCAACTCCATGGGATCTCCCATAGGCGCATACTTAATCAAAGTCACCTGCGCTCCCGGAATCACTCCCATATCAAGAAAGTGTTGTCGAAGTGCGCCGTTTCCTCCCACAGACACAACCGCTGCCGTTTTTCCGATCTCCAGATCTTTTAAAGTCATGGTACCTCTCTTCCTTTCATATCATAAAAATCATCAAAACAATCTTATTGATAGTTTTTATCATCTACTCGAAGTTAGTATACCCTTACTTTAAATATCTGTCAAGATTTCCCTTGTATTTTTCTACTTTTTTACCGGTACACCGAATAATAACTTTCTGATTGCGTAAGCCACGCCATCCTCCTCATTAGAAAGCGTGACAAAATCAGCATTCTGTTTCACCTCTTCTGTCGCATTTCCCATTGCCACTCCGATTGCTGCCGCCTGTAAAATATCCATATCATTCTGTGTATCACCGCAGGCCATTGTCTGCTCCATCGGGATGTTCAGCAAATCTGCCAGAATATGCAGTCCTTTTCCTTTTGTCGTTCCTTTTTTTGTGATTTCCAGATTGTGATATCCCCCGGACACAACCTCCAGCCTCTCATCCGCAGACAGCATGCGCAGCACCTTTTCATAATCCGTGTAAATTCCATCCTCGCCCTGATAAAAATTCATTGTTATTTTCTGTATCTGTATCTTTCTGTCACGAACATACTGCGGTAGATTTTTTACAAAGCTTCTGGAAGACTGTATGTATGCCTGCATAGGCTTCGGGATAGGAAGCAGATCAATCTTATCATACAGCTTTTCATCGCTGTAGCTGTCTCCTTCTGCAAATAAATCCATATGAATATCCATCTGATCCAGTCGCTCAACAAGTTCCACAGAAAGCTGATTATCCATACAATCCGAATACAGGCATTCCTTCTGTGAAACACGGTAGATTCCCGCTCCGTTTGCCGTAATGGCATAACAGACTCCCATTTCTTCCAATTCTTTTAACGGTAGTCCGCAGTACGGACGTCCCGTAGAAACAACTACCTGTACTCCGTCCTGAACTGCCTCTGTGATTGCTTCTTTATTTTCTGAAGAGATACTTTTATCCGGACGGAACAAGGTTCCATCCAGATCCAGTGCCACCAGCTTGATTGCTTTTTCCATAATACCTTTTCTCCTTTTACAATTTACCTTATCATCATATATTGATTTAGGTGTCAAAACCTTGATTACGGATTGTTTCGTGCTACGCACTTCCACAATCCTGCCCCCGCATTCGCAATCTATGGGGCCCCCGCCCCACTTCTTGCTCATGTGTGGGCGTGTCAATAAGGTATATCTCCACTTACATGCAAGCATGACG
>JALFVM010000049.1 GCA_022787145.1 Lachnospiraceae bacterium
GTAATACGCTGAAAGGAGGGAAATTCATGCAGGAAGAAGTAACACAGAAAACGGTGACTTTTTGTGTGCGTACCACAAAAATGACGGCAGATGTGCTGAAAAAAGTGATTGCCGCATACCTGCGGCATCAGAAACAGAAAAGTGCTGAGAAGAAAGCACAGAAAAATCAGCCGAAACAGGGGAAAATCACGGTGAAAGAGCTGGCAAAGCAGAATGCCGGGATGACGAATATTGAGATCACACCCAAGAACATCAAGTCTTTTGAACGGTATGCCAGAAAATACGGGATCAATTATGCCCTGAAAAAGGATAAAACCAAAGATCCGCCGGTTTATCTGGTGTTCTTTAAGGGACGTGACCAGGATGCGATCACCGCAGCTTTCCGTGAATTTTCCCAGAAAGAGATCCAGAAGGCGAACCGCCCTTCCATCCACAAACGTCTGGCAGCATACAGGAGTATCGTTGCAGGGAAGACGAAGGGCAAAGCCAGGAATAAGCATCAGGAGGTATCTCGGTGAGAAAACTCACAATAGGGGGTCTGACCAACAAGCTGAAAGCAAAAGCCAGAGTTACGCTGTCCGCTTTGGATATGAAAAAGCTTGTTCTGACCAATGTTCCATATCTTTTCATCTTTTTGTTTGCAGACAGGGCATCCTGTCTGTACCGGGCAAGTCCCGGGGCAGATATGGGAAACAAACTATTATATGCCATGGAACACGCTGACCGGATTTTGACCGGGTTCCTGCCAAGTCTTTACTACAGGGATGTTCTGGTGGGAGCCGGGATTGCGGCAGTTGTGAAGATTCTGGTCTGGCAGAAACAGGCAGATGCAAAAAAAATCCGAAAAGGAGTGGAGTATGGTTCTGCCAGGTGGGGAACAGCGGAAGACATCAAACCATTTATGGCAGATGATTTCTGGATGAACATTCCGCTGACGGCAACAGAGTCCATTACCATGGAGAGCCGTCCGAAGAACCCAAAGTTTGCCAGAAATAAAAACATCTGCGTCATCGGCGGTTCCGGTAGTGGAAAAACAAGGTTTTTCGTAAAGGTCTCTATTATGATGATGAACTGTTCCATGGTCATCACAGACCCGAAGGGTTTAATATATAAAGTACAGAGAAATAAACGTTTCTTCATAACGAAAAAACGCTTATTTGCCTGTATTTTCAAGGCTTTCGAGGAAAGGAGGTGAATAAATGAGCCGGCAGAAAAACAAACTTACAGCCCTCTATGAACGTCTATCCAAGGATGATGAACTGCAGGGGGAATCCAACAGTATTACGAACCAGAAGCAGTATCTGGAGGAATATGCGGAAGCAAAAGGACTGAAAAATATCCGGCATTATACAGATGATGGCTATAGTGGTGTCACTTTTAACCGTCCGGGTTTCCAGAAAATGATTGCAGATGTGGAAGCAGGACTGATTGATACTATTTGCGTAAAGGATATGAGCCGACTGGGTAGAAATTATCTGAAAGTTGGTTACTATACGGAAATTTTGTTTCCAGAAAAGGGAATCCGGTTTATCGCCATCAACAACGGCATTGACAGTGATGTGCCTACAGATAATGACTTTACTCCATTTCTGAATATCATGAATGAATGGTATGCCAAGGATACCAGCAAAAAGATCAAGGCGATCTTCCAGTCAAGGATGAAGTCCGGGAAGCGGTGCAGCGGTGCAATTCCCTACGGATACAAACATGATCCGGAGGATAAAAACCATCTGATTATAGACGAGGAGGCTGCCAGAAATGTCCGCAGGATTTACCAGCTTGCAATCGAAGGAAACGGACCGGCACAGATCGCAGATGTTATGACACAGGAGCATATTCTAATACCGTCTGCATATCTGGAACGGGCAGAGGATGGCGAAGTCAGCAGGAACCACAGCTACCATGACCCTTATGTATGGAATGCTACTGCTGTCAGCGGTATTCTGGACAAACAGGAATATATGGGGCATACGGTTCTTGGGAAAACAATCTGTGACAATTTCAAAACAAAAAAAAGAAGAAAAGCCAGACCGGAAGAACTCATTGTTTTTGAAAATACCCATGATGCGATTATTGATGAAGAAACATGGAATCAGGCACAGAAGCTGAGAAAGAGGGTGATCAAACGTGTTGCCAACGGAACGTATAAGCATCGGCTTTCCGGACTTGTATATTGTGCTGACTGTGGCAGCAGGATGAGTTACCGAAGTCCCGAGGCACAGCACAGAAAGAGTGGGAAAGTCTATGATTCCGACAGTAATTTTGCCTGTTCCGCTTATGGAAACAAATACAAAGAGTGTACCTTCCATTTCATCAAAGCATCTTCACTGGATCAGCTGGTGGATGATGCCATCCGGAGGGTTGCTAAATATGTCCTGACGAATCAGAAAGAATTTATGGAGCAGATCGGGCAGCTTAGTGATACCTACAGTGAGAGATATTTAAAAGAGTCTCAAAAGGAAATCAAGGCGGCGAAAAGCAGGATTCAGGAACTGGATACCCTGATTAAGAACCTTTATGAAGGAAATGTATCAGGGAAAATCCCGGACAGGCATTTTGAGAGGATGATGAAGGAATACGATGCCGAACAGCAGGAACTGGAAGTAAAAGTGGAAGAAATGGAACAGGAACTCCGACAGAAGGAAGAACCAGAAGAAAATGGAGCCTGTTTTGTCCGTTTGGTAAAGAAATATCAGGATTTTGATGAAATCACACCACAAATGCTCTATGAGTTCATAGACAGAATCGCAGTCCATGAAGCGGAAGGCGGACGTGGAACAGAACGCACACAGCGGATTGATATTTATTTCAATTTTATCGGTCAGTTTCCAGTTCCAATCTCCAAGGAAGAACTGGAACAGGAAAGAAAAAGGCAGATAGAGCAACAAAAAAATAAAGAGGAAGAAAAACGGGAGAGAAAGAGGGCGAATGCCAGAAGGTTTTCCCAGAAGCGGAAAGAGGAAAGAGCCAGAATCAAGGCTGCTGCGGAAACCGGAGATGAAGAGGCACAAAAACAGTATGAGGAGATTCTGGCAAAAGAAAAAGCACGAAGAGAACGTGACAGGGAAAGCAATAAAAAATCCTACCGGAAAAGAAAGGAGAAAGCCAGAGCGATTGAGGAAGCAGCGAAAGCCGGTGACCCGGAAGCCCTGAAAGAATATGAAAAAGTCCTCGAAGAAAGAAGAAAAGAGGCAGAAAGAGCAAAAAAATGGAGAGACAAGCAAAAGAACAAGGCTCCGGAGCCTACCTGACAAATAGAACCGGAGCCTTAGCAATCAAAGCCGGGGCATTTCTGCCACTGCCTCAAAAATATGTTAGCACAGAGGCAGGGGGAAGGCAAGATAAAAGGAAGGTGTGACGCATGAAAAAATTGGAGCCAATCATACATGATGATAAAAATGGACTGGATTATATACTTGTTGGAGATTATTACATCCCGCTGATCTGTGTGGAGGAAGAAAACAGAGATATTGGTTTTTATGGAAGCCTCCGCAGGAATTATCTGAAAGATTACCGGCAGGCTTTGTATTCCCAGCTGATGCTGACCGGGAAGCTCTGGTCGTATCTT
>JALFVM010000051.1 GCA_022787145.1 Lachnospiraceae bacterium
ACCATCGATATCATTTTCCTCAAAATACAGCTCTGCATCGTTGCCGCCTTCCCGAATCTCCCGCTCAATAAACGTTTCCCAGAGCTTTTTCTCCTGCAGAACAAGTCCTTCCGTCAGCATCACATTTTCCCCAAAATCCCGAATGACCGTCAGGCCGAATAATTCCCGGTAAAAAGCTTTTGACCGTTCCATGTCACGGACTACAAATAAGATATTTTTTAATTTCATAAGTACCTCCTTCTCTTTACTATCCTGATTGTAGCATAACAATAATAAAGAAAAAAGTGTACTATTTCTTTCACAATTTCCTGTTTATCTTGTCGTATGTGCACCACTTTCCTGGTCAACGGAACACTTTCAAATGGCATAGTTTTGGGTCAATTTCTTCCGGAGTTTTTCTCATGACCTGCGCTCACCTGAGAGGGATACCACCGCCCAGGCATGTCGATTTTCTTGCTTTTTCTGCGCCGCTTATGGATTGCTCTTGACGCAAACTCGCACACAGTGCTCAAACAGTGCGTCGCGAGCAATCGCTCTGCTCGAAAAATCTGCGAAAATTTCTCCAAATGCCTGGACAGTGGTATCCCTCTCAGGTGAGCGCAGGTCATGCAGGAAACTCCTTTGTTTTCCTACATTTTGCGGTATTTTCTTGCCTTACTGTAAATCATACAAAGTCTGAATTTGGTGCTTGTGGGCTATTTGCCCACGTAGCACCTGTAAAGATGGCGATAGCCACTCATGTAGAACAGACAATTTGCACATGTTCATTACCTTCCGAAATCAAAGTGCAGGTTTGTCCACTTGTTCCGGCAGACCTTTGGCAGATTTTCGCAGGCTTGGCGAGCAGAGCGATTGCTTTGAAAACACTGTTTGAGCGCAGGGCGCGAGTTTGTTTGAAAAGCAATCCATAGGCGGCGCAGCCAAACAAGAAAATCAACAGGTTACCGGAACAAGCGGACAAACCTGCACTTGATATGGAAAACTTCCCCTGTGCAAATGGCTGTTCGGAAAACCTCAAACCCAGCCTTGCCGTTTGAAAGTGTTTCGGCGAATGGAAAAGTGGTGCACATACAACCCTACAAACAGGAAATTGTAAAAGAAATAGTATATGCAAAAACGCAGGCATCATCCCGAACGCCTGCGTTTTTACATTCACTTTTTAGAGAGAAATAAATTTTTTTACAATAATCCTCCAATTGCCAGGAACAATGGAGCAAATACTAAAGATACAATTGTCATTAATTTAATCAAAATATTGATGGATGGTCCTGAAGTGTCTTTAAACGGGTCACCAACAGTATCGCCAACAACTGCTGCTTTATGAGAATCACTTCCCTTTCCACCATGATGTCCGGATTCAATATACTTCTTCGCATTATCCCACGCGCCGCCTGCATTTGCCATAAAAATAGCCATCAAAACGCCGGTTACCAGAGCGCCGGCCAGAAGACCTCCAAGAGCCTCCGGTCCCAAAAGTACGCCGATGAGAATCGGTGCCACGATTGCGATAATTCCCGGAAGAAGCATCTGACGCAATGCAGCCTGTGTGGAAATTCCAACGCAGGATTTATAATCCGGTTTGCTGGTTCCTTCCAAAATTCCCTTGTTTTCTCTGAACTGACGACGAACCTCTTCAATCATGCTGTATGCAGCTTTGGAAACAGATTCCATCGTAATTGCAGAAAACAGGAACGGAAGCATACCACCGATAAACAATCCGATGATAACGGTTGGAGTCAGAATCGAAATCGACTCCAGATGTACTGCTTCTGAATAAGAAACAAACAGAGACAGTGCTGTCAGGGCTGCGGAACCAATCGCAAATCCTTTTCCAACGGCTGCTGTTGTATTTCCTACGGAATCCAGTGTATCAGTGATATCACGCACGCTTTCATCCAGACCGGACATTTCTGCGATACCACCTGCATTGTCCGCAATCGGTCCATATGCATCGACTGCTACGGTACTTCCTGTTGTAGCAAGCATACCAACTGCTGCCAGGGCAATTCCATAAATTCCTGCGCAAACATACGCCACAAAGATACCTACGGCGATCAGCAGAATCGGAATCGTGCAGGAATGCATACCAACAGCCAGACCGCTGATGATATTTGTAGCAGAACCAGTCTCAGACTGCTCTGCAATTTTATGTACATGCTGATATTTATCAGATGTATACCACTCTGTCACAAGACCGATCAGAGAACCTACGATCAGTCCGGCAATAATTGCTGCACACGGTCCGAAAGATCCCAGAACGACTTTACTGAGCACCACTGCTGCAACGATTGTAATCACGTTCGCAATATTTGTTCCAAGTTTGAGTGCTTTATGCGGATCGGATCCATCTTTTCCTTTTACGCAGAACACACCAAAAATGGAAGCCACGATACCAATTGCAGCCAAAAACAGCGGATACAGCGCACCGCTCATTCCCTCATATGCCAGAAGTCCCAGAGTAATTGCCGAAACAATCGAACCTACATAAGATTCAAACAAATCCGCACCCATACCGGCTACGTCACCTACATTATCACCTACGTTATCAGCGATAACCGCCGGGTTACGGGGATCATCCTCCGGAATGCCCGCTTCCACCTTACCAACAAGGTCTGCTCCCACGTCAGCGGCCTTCGTGTAAATACCTCCGCCTACACGGGCAAACAATGCGATGGAAGATGCACCCAGACTGAATCCAAATAAAATGTCATCTCTTCCTGTCAAAAAATAAATCATACTAATGCCAAACAAACCCAGACCAACGACGCACAAACCCATAACCGCTCCCCCACGGTAAGCAATGGGAAGTGCCTGGGTCATACCCTTTTCTTTTGCTGCATTAGCAGTACGCACATTGGCGCGAGTGGCTACCTGCATTCCGCAATATCCTGCTGCTGTAGAGAACAGCGCTCCGATCAGGAAACAAACTGCGGTAGCCCAACTGATTCCAAGTCCGATAGCGGCAAAAAGAATTACAATGAAAATGATGAGAATTTTATATTCTGCCATCAAAAAGGCCTGTGCGCCTTCGTGAATAGCTGCGGCGATTTCCCTCATTCTTTCCGTTCCTTCATCTCTTTTTGTCACCCACATTGCAAGCCCACCCGCAACAATCAATGCAACGATGCCGATAATAGGAATCAACCAAATCATAACTACTCTCCTTCCTTTATTTTTTCTCTCTATTTACTTTATACATAAAATTTGATATAATGTAAAGTATTTTTTTGTAAATTGTACAATAATTTTTAGGTTATCCTATAGTTTGTTTTATTACATTGTACTCATTGTACGAAATGCATTCTTTATTTCTCGTCTTTTCAATAAAATACTGTTTATTTTTGTATATAAGTTTAACAATTCTGTCTTTTTATTAACAAATCAAAATACTTGAAGATTTCGCAAAAATACTATACACTATTTTTAACAAATTATTTTTTCTTATTATATGGGGGATTTTATGAAAAAAGAATTCAAAGACACAATCTGCGCTGTCTGCACACTCATCATTGTAATATTGATGGTTGGTGCTGCTCAGATCACAGGAGAAAAGGAAATTATCTTTCCTGAAATCACTGCAATTGCAGTGGGAATGCTGCTTGCGCCTAAACGTTCCTGGCAGACCAGCAAACTTCGGATTCTTATTTTAATTACCATCTGTGCGATCTCCGGCGTATTAATCGTACTCTTTCTGCCAGTGACAAAGCCTCTGCAAATGACTTTTGCATTTACCGTATGTCAAATCATTTTTTTATTTTCCAGAACAACCTTCGCACCTTTGATCTCTGCTATGGTACTGCCCGTCATGCTTGGAACGGAAAATATCATCTACATCATCGCGGCGATCGTACTGACCACGCTCATCTTATTGTCGGTAACTGTTCTGGAATATGCCGGAATCAAAGAACCGGAGCCTTATGAACCTACGCCTTTACCGCAAAAACAGGATTTTTTCATTGCGTTTGTACGCTGTATCTTTGCGGCATTATTTATCTTTATAGCTTTAAACATCGATTTTCGTTTTGCAGTCGCACCACCTCTTCTCGTTGCATTCACAGAATTTACAAGACCTGGATGCAAGACACTCAAAAAACCTGTCAAGGCAGTTCTTTTGATCGGCGTATGCGCATTCGCCGGATCTGTCTGCCGCTATGTGCTGACCATGAAATTCGGGCTGTGGCTGACAATCTCTGCCGCTGCCGCAACCATTTTGATGATTTTGATTCTGCGCGGCTGTCAGATGTTCTTGCCGCCTGCAGGGGCACTGACCATTCTTGCCATGCTGATTCCGGATACATATGTTGTCATTTATCCGCTCCAGATTCTGACAGGAGCTGGCATACTGATGTTTACCGCATGGATGCTTCAAAAAGTAAAAATGCTAAAACTAAGGGAGAGCTAATCGCTCTCCCTGCCATTTACTGTTTTCTGCTATACAGCCAACGCTTTACCAAGTGCCCGGCATTTTTCCAGTCCTTCATCATCCGGCATTTCTTCACAGATCACACTGTCCGCCACAAGCTCTGCTTTGTGATTCCTGCAGCGTTCTTCCCAATCCTGCATCCACTGTCCGTCGCCCCATCCATAAGAGCCAAACAATACGATTCTCTTTCCGGCAAGTTTCGCTTCACACGCTTCGAACATTGGTTCAAACTCTGTCTCTTCCAAAACTTCATCACCCATGGCAGGGCATCCGAATGCAACTGCTTCAAAATCATCTGTTTTCTCTGCCGAAAACTCTGCTGCCTCAAATACGCTTACTTCTGCCCCGGCAGCTTTGGCTCCTTCTGCCACTGCGTTTGCCATGGCCTCTGTATTTCCTGTGCTGCTCCAATATACAACTGCAATTTTTCTCATTTTTTATACCGTCCTTCTTTCTTTTAGGCTGCTACCGTCAGCTGCACAAGGGTTCTTCCCCTCGCAAAAACCTTCTGGTAGACTTCTGTACATTTTCTGTATCTCTCAAACAACTGCTGTGTCTCGCATTCATTACTGTAAACTTTCCACACACCACAGCATTTACAATTTTTTCCACCCTGTTCGATAAAACCAATCACATCCAAAAGAGGATAATCCAGAAAAACACCAATCTCATGGGGAAAACAGTCATATTCTTTCAGACGTTTTCTCAGCTGCTCCCGGCAATGCTGCCATTCACAGCTCTGGTATCCGTACTGCCAAAGCAATTCCCTGACACCTGGCTTTTTCAGATCATTCTCCAGTCTCTGCTTCCTGTAAATATAAACCAGTGCACGATCTTCTTTGATTTTTAAAACTTCAACATAAACTCCTTTCCTGTTTAATTTATCGTTGCTGTCCCGAAGTTCATTCAGGAACGTATCAATAGAAGAAAATTTATAGTTAAACATATTTG
This sequence comes from Lachnospiraceae bacterium, assembly GCA_022787145.1. Classification (GTDB taxonomy): domain Bacteria; phylum Bacillota; class Clostridia; order Lachnospirales; family Lachnospiraceae; genus JALFVM01. Next base: position 5,375 of record JALFVM010000051.1, read on the forward strand.
CGGTTTTGAGACCGGCAAGCGTCGGCGCACAATGTATGATCATCTTTTTTTCCAACATCACAAAATCCTCCTTTTATCCGCAATACGTTTCCAGGACATTGGTAAGTGCGGCAATACTGCTGGAATGAGCTCTGGCAATCTGAATTTTATTTCTCTTTGCTTCTGTCACGGCGCAGTTGACCATTTTGTGGGATACCGTATTGGTAAACAAAATCATCAAATCCGGACTCCCCAACTTCTTTTTAAAACTGCTTCGCTCTTTTGCAAACACTTTTGCTTTGCATCCATAATCCTTACAAATTTTCTCATATTGACAGACCATACATTCATTTCCTCCAATAATCACTACGCTCATACACAACCTCCTTTATGTTAGTTTTAACTAACCTCTTCTTAAAAAATATGGAGCCGCTTTTTTCAAAGTTCAGCCCCCTTGTTTTTGATCAGAACCTGCTTCACTTTCTTTTTGTTCAGACAGCCACATGCCTTCATGCCTTTTTCCACAATCTGCTTCAAAGATGCTTCGTCCAGTTTTACTACATAATCATCTTCTAATTGTATGATACATGTCTCCACTTCCTCATATTCCTGTTCATAAATCTGATATGTATTTTTGCGTTTCAAAGCTCCCAGTTCTTCCAGCGACCGGATCATGCGATATACAGTCGCAATCCCGATGCCAGGATCTTTTTTAGATGCAAGGACATAGATTTCTTTGCAGGAAGTACAGGACCCCTGAAGAATAATATCAATCAGAAGTTCTCTCTGCCTTGTAACCCTGCCGCCATTTTTCCGGAACCGTTCCAGAATCACACTCTTTTTCATATCGATGGGAGCATAATTCCATTCTTCCAGATTTTTATCTTCTGTTAATCTGCTATCTTCTTTCTTACTCAATGTCGTTTCCAAACCATCATTCCACTTCATGTGTTTTCGTTATCTTATAATAGTTAGTATACACTTACTATGATTTCATGTCAATAACTCCAAATGATAATTTTTCTCATATAAAAAGAGCCCGAAAATCTGCCGCAAGGACAAGTTTCGGACTCTCTATGCCATTTCTTTTTATTTTTCTGATGTATAATTTCCAAAATCGTATCGCACGACAGCGCAGTTTTTGACTCCAAATGATGCGTATTGTGCATTCGTCATTTCATGGAAATAAGAGTGCACCACTCTCGAAATTCCATTGTGTGCCACCAATATGTAGGTCTTATGATCGGATTCTGCCTTGATGTCATCCAGCAGATTATAGATTCGCTGGGCCAGATGCAGCATGGATTCTCCTCCCTCGTACCGAATCGCGCATTCCTTTTTGGCTTCCTGAAATTCCGCTCCGTCACGCGGTGTAGACTCGTATTTTCCGAAGTTCTGTTCAATCAGACGAGGCTCCTCCCTTGCCGGAATGCCTGTAATTTCAGAAATGTGTTTTGCCGTATCCGCTGCACGCACCAACGGAGAATACAAAATCTCATCCGCCTGGATTCCCTTCTCCAGAATTTTCTTTCCTGTCTCGATGGCCTGCTGATGTCCAAGCTCTGTCAAAGCGATGTCCGTTGCACCGCAAATCTTATTTTCCACATTCCATATGGTCTGTCCGTGTCTGATAAAATAAAAATGTCCCATAATCATTCATCCTTTCGTGATTGTTTTACAATTTTGAATCGTAAGCATCGCTGCATCTATGTGAATAGCATTTACTCTTTTACATCATACTTTTCACCTTCATTGGCTTCTTCCATCACAATCTGCTGCGACGATGCTTCTTCCTTAAAAGCCACTTGAAGGACTGCCTGCGGCCAGTTCAAAGACAAATACGCATGCTTTTGCTTTTTCGCCGCCTCTTCTTCCAGTATCTGCAGCAATTCTCCCAGAACTTCTCTGGTGAGATAACCGCCGCGCCAGTGAAACAGCAGGATTTTTCCCTTTTTCGCCGCCTGTGCCGCACGTTTTCGCACGTCCTCCTGTTTCGTAAAGGATAGCTTTTTCTCTCTATAATAAGTATGGTTGCCATCCTTGCACACAGGCATTTTCCAGATCACCGGCTCATGATCCCGAAAGATCTGTGTATCACTGAGGTTGTAATAATCATAGCGAATCACCTCCTCATGACTGAGCGTGTTGTCAAACGTTGCATCCAGATGGTAATATTCTCCCCCGATTCGCAGTACATTCCAGGCATGACGATATTTGATCCCCTTCTCAGGATTTGCCTCTGACAAGGCGATCACACACCAGATACCCAGATTGTCGCAGAGGATTTTGACGGTCTTGGCAATTCCCTCACAGACGCCCACACCATGTCCGAGAGCCCCGATGATTTCATGAGAATACGCTTTTTTCAATTTATCATACGTGATATTCTGGCAGATAAAATCATGGATATACTGTTCCTTGCCCTTCTCATCCAGTTTCTCTACCGGACGAATGAGTTTTCGAATACGCGCCTGCATCGCCTGCTGGTGCTCTTTGATTTTATTTTTCGGAAATAAATACTCCGGCTTCAATTCCACATACTCTGAATCGGGATAATATTTGTAACTGAACTTTACGGAGTAGAAAATCTCCGGACAGTCCAGCCGCACCATAAAATAGATATCCACCAGTTCTTTCGCCGACAAACGCGGCACCGGGAATGAAGCTGCCAGCGACTGCAGCCCGGATTTCATGGCATAGTAGGCCTTCTGCTGCTCTTTATTCAATTGATGATAATAATACGATGCATTCGCACTCATAATTTCTAATTTTTCTCCTGTTATATCATTTGTCTGTCACTGTTGGCTATCTCCACAGTTTTGTTTCTCTGATAAAAATGTATGTTGTATCCGTGGACAATTCCGGTCGATAGGAATATCCAAGGCGGTCAAATTTCTTCATCTCTTTCGGATCTAAGATTTTCTTTTCTGCCATATAGCGCACCATCTCACCTCTGGCCATTTTAGCATATACTCCCTTTTGGACAACCTTTTCTCCCACAAATTCTCCAAACACACAGGTGATATAAGTATCCTCCGGCTGAATGTATTTTTCGATACATTTGGAATATTCCTTTGATGCCAGATTGATCATCACTCTGCTCTCATCCACAACCTCCTGATACAGACGGTCCCCCCAGTATTCATAGAGATTTTTACAGCCTCCGACCTTCGCTTTTTCCTGCATTTCCAAACGATGCGGTGTCACACCATCCATAGGCTTTAACACCCCGTAAAATGCCGAAAGAATCCGCAGATGTTCCTGCACATACGCAAACTGACTGTTTTCAAAAACTGCCGGTGCCATATATTGATACGCGATTCCCTCATAAGACAAAATCGCCGGTGTCAATGATTTGTATAAATCCATATGGCGAAATCTCTCAAAATTCAAACTGGCAATGCTGTCATTGCAGCACCAGAGTTTTTTGGCTTCCTCGTAGGATAACTGCTGCATCCATTTCATAATCACTTCCGTATCCTGCATAAATACAGGTAAAGATACATAATCCAGTTTATCGAGATCCACATTCATTCTCTTTGCAGGCGAAAAAATGATTTTCATAGGTAGTTTCTCCTGTTTTTTCAAATAATTATTGGTATTATAGCACTCTGATGCTGAGAATACTAGTTTTGAACAAAAAATCAAGCGTTACAAAATAAATATTTGCTTATCTATTTTGCAACGCTCTCTAATCGCTTTCACTCTTTCCAATATCTCAAAAATTCTCCTGCCGTGAACGGCAAATCATGTACTCCATACGCTTCAAAAGAATCTTTCACCCATTTCGCATTAAATTTGTCGTCAGGGCCATAAGATCCTTTTGCAATACAGAATTCATCATCCTCCAGACATCTTACGATATCTTTATGAGATTTACACCATTCTTTGACAAGTTTTCGCTTTTTCCTTTTTTGTTCGTCTTTTGCTTTGTCTCTCGTCTTATATCCATATGCTGCATAGGCTTTTTGAGCTGTACGATATCCATATCCTTGTGCATTATCTAAAATTTCTCCCGTATCTGTATCCACCACAACATATCTAGCTTCCCAATTCGTAGAAAGCTCTGGTGACCTCATCGCCTTATAATTTTTTCCCATAATTTCCTCCTGCATAAGTATCGATTTTATAAACAAAAAACCATCATCTATTACTTGACTTTTTTTCCAAATGACATTATGATGTAAGCTAAGAAATGGGTTTTCACCGTACAGTTTTATACTCAAGCGGGCCGCTCGTTTCTTTTTTTATTTTTTACAAATCTCACACAACATTCTTTAACAAATGATATATCTTTGTCCCATTTTTTCTTCCAAAACTGTGGAGCGAGCCCGTATAAAGCATCTTTCTCGGAATTGGTTTATCTTCATCCAACATTTCCAAAACTTGTTCCAACATTCCTTCATATTCTGTTTCAGACAATATATTCTCTAACTTTTGGCGAAAAGCTTTTTTCTGGAGATACTTTGCATGTTCCTGTCCAAGATCCAACATCTGAGATTTCTGCATAAGAAAATTTCGTCTTTCTTTGTCAGAAGCAGCATTTAATGCCAGGATTCCTCTCTCTACGGTAGGAGCTGTTACAATCACATACTTTCCTTTGCTTTCTTCTTTTAGTGACCAAAAATCGGCAACTGCCTTAAAACCTTTATCATTTGAAATAATGGCAATTTGCGCTTCCTGCAATTTTCCACAACATTCTCCTACCTGAGAAGCTATATAAAAATCAAGTGCATTCTTGCCTGTCTTCCTCAATTTATATATCATAAAATCACAGTTGCTGTTTCTGATTGCTTCCATATATTCAGCTCGAATTTTTTCGCAGCACTGTGAATAAAATATATAAAGTATATCCTCTGATGTGAGATACTCTACACCTTTTAAGCCATTTGTCCCCCAGACATTTTCATAGTCAACCATCAGAATAGCCATTTTCATTCCTTCCATCTTGCTTCCATATTTTCATATCTCTTGCAAAAATATAGTATCAACAAACCTGCATTTTGTCATTGGACGGTTAATCCAAAATTTATCGTCATGCAATCTTCTCTGAAAAATATTTGTAATATGCTGCATACCGCGCTTCCGCTTGATGGTAAGCTCTCTCCTCAATAAATATTTCATGTTCCTGCTTTGGAACAATCATTTCTTCCATATGTATTCCAAAAAATCTGCTTAATGCGTACATGTGATCCAGAGAAGGCAGAATTTCCCCTTTCATCCAACGATATACCGGCTGAGAACAAGACAATTCCAAATATTGCTGAATTTCTTTTACCGTATATCCATTTTCAAAGATTAATCTTTTTAAAAGTTTTCCTGTTTGTTTCATATCAATATGAGGATATCCATTCTTTGGCTTTGCCATAATAATCACCACCTTTGAAAAAAGAACAGATACCCGCTATTGATATCTGTTCTCAAAACTACTATTTACAATCAAGTACGCCTCTGTCACCTGCGCAGGACGCAGAAGACCGATTTTGTCATAATGATGCAGAGCCCGTATACTGACTCCGGATAGTTTACTCACTTCATGTACGGTTCTCATCTCAACACCTCCTGTGTAAGCTTATCATAAACTATGACATAACGTCAGAGTCAATACCTTTTTTGAGATTTGACACTTTTTGCTCAGACTTCTATAATATGATTACAGTGTCAAAAGGTATTTTCCACGTCATGCTTGCATGTAAGTGGAGATATACCTGATTGACACGCCCACACATGAGCAAGAAGTGGGACGGGGCCCCATAGATTGCGAATGCGGGGCAGGATTGTGGAAGTGCGTAGCACGAAACAATCCGTAATCAAGGAAGTCATACGAAGGAGAGTCTCATGTCAAATATTATTGAAATAACGGATTTTCATGCACCGGAACTGGATGTCTACGCACGCCTTACAGAAAATCAATTGCTGAACCGCCACGAACCGGAAAAAGGGCTTTTCATTGCCGAAAGTCCAAAAGTCATTGAACGTGCGCTTGATGCAGGCTGTATCCCAGTTTCGCTTCTGCTGGAACGTAAACATATCACCGGACAGGCGCAGCATATCGTTGCACGCTGCCAGGATATTCCTGTCTATACTGCCGATTTTGACGTGCTGACGCAGCTGACAGGTTTCAATCTGACACGCGGCGCCTTATGTGCCATGCGCCGTCCACCGCTCCCGACTGTTGAGGAAGTATGCTCAGGTGCACGCCGCATCGCCATACTGGAAAATGTGGTCAATCCCACAAACGTCGGCGCCATTTTCCGCTCTGCGGCAGCCTTAAATATGGATGCGGTACTGCTTACACCTGCATGCAGCAATCCGCTGTACCGGCGTGCAATCCGTGTCAGCATGGGCACTGTTTTCCAGATTCCATGGACCTTTCTCGGAACAAATGACACTGAATGGCCAAAACCTGCCATGGATATTTTGAAACGCATGGGCTTTCGGACAGCCGCTATGGCACTCAGCGACCATGCTGTGAACATCGATGATCCGCAGCTGATGTCCGAAGAAAAACTGGCCATCATTCTCGGCACAGAAGGAGACGGACTTGCCTCATCCACCATCGCTGACTGTGATTATACCGTTTGCATTCCAATGTCTCACGGAGTCGATTCTCTGAATGTGGCCGCCGCCAGCGCAGTCGCTTTCTGGCAGTTGGGAAATCGATAAACGAAAAGTCAGGAACTGTTTTTTTATTTAGAACAATTCCTGACTTCTATTTTTATCCTATTTGAAACACCAGGATTCTCTCCCTGGAATTTTCTCCATCAAACAAATCCCTGCAATTAATCTCATCAACAAATGTCAATTCATCCATCGTCATCAGATGCGATACATACTCATCCGACGGATAATAGAAGAATAACATCATTTCCCGTGGCTGTTCATAATAAGACTCCCTGATTCGCTCCAGAACACTTCTCAGAATTTCTACAGAAAAAGGATTGAAAAAGTAAAATCGATCTGCTGTTTCCGGCACCGCATACGTTTCTGCGTTTTGTAATACAAGCTTCACACGTCCCGCTGAAACTGTTGTTTTTTGATTCTCTGCCGCAGTTTCAAAAATCCTCTCATCATATTCAATTCCAATGGAGCGGCATCTCGTCTGATAAGACAGGAAAAAATCCACTCTTCCCTTTCCGCATCCATAATCCACCAGCGTATTTTTCTTTCCGATATATCCGGAAAAGGCCAGTCGCTCCAACACAGAATATGGTGTGGGTTCATACGGATACCGGTATTGATCTGATCTGGAGTCATCCCTCCCGGAAGTCCGGATACGGAGCAGTTTGTCCCATTTATTTTCATTTATGTTCATAAATCCTCTTCTTACGCCGCTTCCATATTCTTTGGCAGCACCAGATTCAGGATAATTGCTACAAGAAATACAACTGCAACACAGTTTTCCGCAAAAATATTCTCTACCATCTGCGGGAAAATATTGAAGATTTCAGGAACTTGCGTAAAACCAATTCCTGTGCTCAAAGCCAGTGCCGCAATTGTGATATTTCTCTGGGAATACCCGCATTTGCTGATCATCTGCAGACCACTCACTACAATCGTTCCAAACATCATAATCGTACAGCCGCCCAGCACAGCGTCCGGCAAAGTTGCCAGAAGTGCGCCGAATATCGGGAAAATTCCTGCAATAATCATGATAATTGCACCAATTCCGATCGTGAAACGATTGACTACCTTTGTCATTGCAACAAGACCGACATTCTGACTGAATGACGTAATCGGAAGACATCCAAAAATAGACGATAACGCACTGATAAAACCATCGCAGGCCAGAGAACCTGATACCTCTTTTGTCGTAACATCCCGATTCAGACCGGAATTTGCCAGTGCAGAAGTATCACCGATCGTCTCCGTCGCGGATACCAGGAAAATAAGCACCACAGACACAATCGCATCCACGTTAAACTCCGGTTTGAATGGCATCAGAGACGGAAGCGCCACAAGAGAAGCATCCTTCAATCCTGAAAAATCTACAACGCCCATAATAGCAGCTACAATATACCCTACCACAAGTCCAAACAAAACAGACAGCTGTTTCCAATATGATTTTGCAAAAATGTTGAACAGGATACAGCACAGCAATGTAATTGTTCCAAGAATCCAGTTGGTCGCAGAACCAAAGTTGTCACTTCCGCTTCCGCCTCCGAAGGAAGACGCCCCAACGGACAACAGAGAAAATCCAATCGCCGTAACAACGCTTGCTGACACAATCGGCTGGATCAGCTTAATCCAGTATTTTGCAAACAATCCCAGAATACCTTCCACAATACCGCCAATCAAAACAGCTCCTACAATAGCATTATACCCATATGTAGGTCCTATGTAGCAAAAAACCGCAACAAAGGTAAAACTGATTCCCATAACAATCGGAAGTCCCGAACCAACCTTCCACAGTGGGAAAAGCTGTATTAATGTTCCGATTCCAGCCATAATCATGGCACTCTGTATCAGCATGGCAGTCTGTTTGCCATCAAGACCGCTGGCACCGCCAACAATAATGATTGGTGCGATATTGGCAACAAACATCGCCAATATGTGCTGCAGGCCAAAAGGAATTGCCTTGCCGACAGGAACTTTTCCGTCCAGCTGATAAATGTTATCAATGCTTACTGATTTGTTCATACTATTAATACCTCTCATTTGTATTTTTTGCGACATTGACTGCACAAACACGAGGATTGCGCAGTCAATGATGCATCTTCATTATACCATAGATTGCAAATCTTCCGTACTTGTTTTTCAAGGCATTCCTCTTTTTTATTTTGTGAACATTCTGTGTCCTGTCTTGACATTTCACTTGACAGGACTATAATAAGTGACAGCAAATCAAAGAAAGTCCACAAATTCGTTGAAGAGAACAAGGTTGTATTTATGCGGATATTCAGAGAACCTGTGGCTGGTGTGAACAGGCATATCGGTAAATACAAATATCCTCTCTAAGAAGCAGTCTGAAATATAAGTAAGTCTCGCCGGAATCCTCCGTTAAAGGGAAAACGTATGATGGTACGTTTTGAGTGTTGCAGTTTTTTGCAGAAGCAGGGTGGTAACGCGGATTATTTCGTCCCTTTCAGTTCATACTGGAAGGGTTTTTTTATTGCAGAATAATTCTATTTCGTGCTGTACCTTTCAACAACGAACGATAAAGTACTTCTCTTTGAGTATGTTTCTATATTTAGGAGGACTTATTATGAAAGCATTACAAAAACTCAGTAAACTATTATCTGATTACACTTCTATCGTTGTAATCGCCATCGCAGCTGTTACCTTTTTTGTTCCCTCTCTTATGGGATGGGTCAATTTTCAGCTGTTCGTCGATCCTGTTGCAAACAAATTCACCAGCCAGTCCATCATCATCGGCATCATCATGTTCAGCATGGGACTGACTCTGACAACCAACGATTTTAAAATTCTCGCACAGCGTCCGCTGGATATCTGCATCGGTGCAGTTGCCCAGTATCTGATCATGCCTTTCCTGGCATTTGGTGTAGCAAAGGCGCTTCATCTTCCAGACGGAATTGCCCTTGGTCTGATTCTGGTAGGCTGCTGCCCAGGAGGTGTCTCTTCCAATATTATGTCTTATCTCTGCGGCGGAGATGTTGCGTTTTCTGTTGGAATGACTACCGTATCCACTATTTTATCACCGGTTATGACACCACTGATGGTCTCTTTCCTTGCCAGCGGTACCAAAATCGCAATTCATGGATTTCCAATGCTGATTTCTATTGTTGAGACTGTCATTGTTCCTGTTGCAATCGGATTTTTGATTAATTTCCTTTACGGACAGAAAAAATGGTTCCAGGAAGTACAGAAAATCATGCCTGGCATTGCCGTTTTGGGTCTTGCCTGTGTTGTCGGAGGCGTCATTTCTTCTCAGGGAGCGAAATTCTTCCAGTCAGGTATTGTCATCTTTGCAGCGGTACTGCTTCATAACAGTCTCGGATATCTGCTTGGATATGGTGCCGGAAAACTTACCGGTATGAACACTGCCAAAAAACGTACCATTTCCATTGAAGTCGGTATGCAGAATGCAGGACTTGCAACCAATCTGGCAACTACAACTGCTCAGTTTGCATCTACACCGGAATCCGCAATCATCTGTGCAGTTTCGTGTGTATGGCATTCCATTTCCGGAACTTTACTGGCAGGATTTTTCTCCTGGACAGACAAACATGAATTCACACCAGAACACAAACGTGCCGTTAATTAATTGATGTTATCCCGCATTTAAGCAAAAAAAGAATCATGCCAAGGTCTAAAAATGACTTTGGCATGATTCTTTTTTTGCCGCGTACCTGAATGTTTCATCAGGCACGCAGATAACGTTTCCGTTCATTTTTTTATTTCTGAGGACCAGCAGAAACCAGTGCTTTACCAGCTTCGTTTCCTTCATATTTAGAGAAGTTCTTGATGAATCTGTCAGCCAGATCCTGAGCTTTTGTCTCCCACTCGGAAGCATCAGCGTATGTGTCGCGAGGATCAAGGATTGCAGGATCAACACCCGGAAGCTCTGTAGGTACTTCGAAGTTGAAGTATGGGATCTTCTTTGTTGGTGCGTTCTTGATATCTCCGTTTAAGATTGCATCGATGATACCACGAGTATCTTTGATGGAGATACGTTTTCCGGTTCCATTCCATCCTGTATTAACGAGGTAAGCTTTTGCTCCGCTCTTCTCCATTTTCTTAACAAGCTCTTCTGCATATTTTGTTGGGTGCAGCTCCAGGAATGCCTGACCGAAGCAAGCAGAGAATGTTGGAGTAGGCTCTGTGATACCACGCTCTGTACCAGCAAGTTTTGCTGTAAATCCAGACAGGAAGTAGTACTGTGTCTGCTCTGGTGTCAGGATAGATACTGGAGGCAGTACTCCAAATGCATCTGCGGACAGGAAGATTACGTTCTTAGCTGCCGGTGCTGCAGATACAGGACGAACAATATTGTCAATGTGATTGATCGGATAAGATACACGAGTATTCTCTGTTACGCTCTTATCTGCGAAATCAATTTTTCCATTCTCATCCAGAGTTACGTTCTCAAGAAGAGCGTCACGTCTGATTGCGTTGTAGATGTCTGGCTCAGACTCTTTGTCCAGGTTGATAACTTTTGCGTAGCATCCACCCTCGAAGTTGAATACGCCGTTGTCATCCCAGCCGTGCTCGTCATCACCGATCAGAAGACGTTTCGGGTCTGTGGAAAGAGTTGTTTTACCTGTTCCGGAAAGACCGAAGAAGATTGCTGTGTTCTCTCCGTTCATGTCTGTGTTTGCAGAGCAGTGCATAGAAGCAATACCCTTCAGTGGCAGATAGTAGTTCATCATGGAGAACATACCTTTCTTCATCTCACCGCCGTACCATGTGTTGATGATAACCTGCTCACGGCTTGTGATGTTGAATACTACAGCTGTCTCAGAGTTCAGACCCAGCTCTTTGTAGTTTTCTACTTTTGCTTTGGATGCGTTGTAAACAACGAAATCCGGCTCGAAGTTTTCCAGCTCTTCGTCAGACGGGATGATGAACATGTTCTTTACGAAATGAGCCTGCCAAGCTACCTCTACGATGAAACGAATAGCCATACGAGTGTCTTTGTTAGCGCCGCAGAATGCATCTACAACGTACAGTTTTTTGTTGGAGAGCTCTTTTAATGCGATCTCTTTTACAGCATCCCATGTCTCCTGGCTTGCCGGATGGTTGTCGTTTTTGTACTCATCAGAAGTCCACCATACAGTGTCTTTGGAGTTCTCATCCATAACGATGAATTTGTCTTTAGGAGAACGTCCTGTGTAGATACCTGTCATTACGTTAACAGCACCCAGTTCGCTTTCCTGACCCTTCTCAAAGCCTTCCAGATCAGCTTTGGTCTCTTCTTCAAATAAAAGTTCATAAGAAGGATTATGCACGATTTCTGTAGTTCCAGTGATACCATACTTGCTTAAATTGATTTCTGCCATCTTACATTTACCTCTTTCTTTTGATGTTAAAATATAGGGTAATTCCTGTATATACAGGAATCATAGGGGGTAAAGTAGAATTTCTACTTCTCTAAAATACATTATACATATTTGGGAAATAAAATCAACAAAAAAATAACAAACTTTTTTTAATAATCTGTAATTTTTTATTTTTATATTTGTATTTTGCATTTTTGTTTGTTAACTATTTCATAGATATGCTTATTCGAGCATTTGACAATCCCGTATATGCTTGCAATCTTAACTTCCTGTCTTTTTCTCACTCAATCCATCATATTCAACAGCAAAACAGGAAATTATCCAAGTCTTCCAGTGCTTTTTTAAGTTTCAGATTCTTTTCCTGATTAATTGCTTTCTCCAGAAAAACAGCATCTGAATCCGTACCTTCTGCATACATATCGTATGACATTTTTACTAACTTTTCCAAGCGACGGCTTTTTGCAGAATCATGACTCATACAATAATCTTC
>JALFVM010000061.1 GCA_022787145.1 Lachnospiraceae bacterium
ACAGGCAAAACAGTTAGAGGCTATGGGCTATGGCAACTGCCCGATCTGTGTAGCGAAGACACAGTACAGCTTAACAGATGACCAGACAAAACTGGGTGCACCGACAGACTTCGAAGTAACCGTTCGTAACCTGAAGATTTCGGCAGGTGCAGGATTTATCGTAGCTCTGACAGGTGAGATCATGACCATGCCTGGACTTCCAAAAGTACCGGCTGCTGAGAAAATCGACGTAGACGAGACTGGAAAGATTACAGGATTATTCTAATCGTATTCATACAAAAAAGAGAGGCGGTCGGCATAGCCGTCCGTCTCTCCAATATCATATACATTTATAAGGAGGACAACATGGGATTTTCAACAAGTACATGTACAGAATTTGTGGAAGTATTAGCTTCAAAAGCACCAGTACCAGGAGGCGGCGGTGCATCTGCATTGGTAGGTGCAGTGGGAACTGCGCTTGGTAATATGGTAGGAAGCCTGACAGTCGGCAAAAAGAAATATGCTGACGTTGAGGAAGAAATGTATGAATTAAAAGCAAAATGTGACGTTTTGCAGAAAGAACTGCTTCATCTGATCGAGCGTGATGCAGAAGTTTTTGAGCCTCTGTCAAAAGCTTATGGTATGCCAAGAACTACTGAGGAAGAAAAAGCAGAGAAAGCAAGAGTCATGGAGATTGTTCTGAAAGAAGCTTGTTCTGTACCTATGGAAATCATGGAAAAATGCTGTGAAGCAATCGAATTGATCAAAGAGTTTGCTGCAAAAGGTTCCGCTCTGGCAATCAGTGATGCCGGTGTTGGTGCTGCCTTCTGTAAAGCTGCATTAGAGGGAGCCAGCCTGAATGTATATATCAATACAAAATCCATGGCGAATAGAGAATACGCAGAAGAATTAAATGCAAAAGCAGATGCTATGCTTGCGAAATATCCGAAGATGGCAGATGAAATTTTTGAGAGCGTACTGGGAAGATTAAAATAATTAAGGAGATGTGAGTAATGGCAAAACAGTTATTAGGTAAAGAAGTAACCGCCGCATTAAATGAGAGAATCAAAGCTGATGTAGCAAAATTAGAGGCAAAAGGCGTAAAACCAACTCTGGGAATCATCCGTGTTGGTGAGAATGGAAGCGACATTTCTTATGAGAAAGGCGCTACAAAGAGATGTGAGACACTTGGTGTTGCATGCGAAAAATTCCTTCTTCCGGAAGACGTATCACAGGAAGAACTTCTGGCAGTTATTGATAAGGTGAACAAAGATGACAACATTCATGGCGTACTGTTATTCCGTCCGCTTCCAAAACATCTGAATCAGTCTCTGATTGAGAACGCTCTGGATCCTGCAAAAGACGTAGACTGTATGACAGATGGCTCTATGTCTGGTGTATTTACAGGAAAACCGATCGGATTCCCTCCATGTACTCCACAGGCATGTATGGAAATTCTGGATCATTATGGAATTGACTGTACAGGTAAAAAAGCAGTTGTTGTCGGAAGAAGCCTTGTAGTTGGTAAACCTGCTGCTATGATGCTGGTTAAGAAAAATGCAACTGTTACCATCTGCCACACAAGAACCGTAGATATGCCATCTGTTGTAAGAGAAGCTGATATCGTAATCGTAGCTGCAGGCCGTGCCGGTGTTGTAGACGATACTTATGTATCTGCTGGACAGACAGTCATCGATGTTGGTATCAACGTAAACGCAGAAGGAAAACTTTGCGGAGACGTAGATTTCGCAAAAGTTGAGCCGATCGTAGATGCAATCACTCCTGTACCTGGCGGCGTTGGAAGTGTTACAACTTCTGTACTGGTTGGTCATGTTGTAGAAGCTGCTATGCGTAAGTTTGCATAATCAAAAAGTTAAGAATTTTTGGAAGGACCTTGATAGAGGTCCTTCTTTTTTTGACCGTACGTGTTATAATACAATGGACTAGAAAAGGAAGGGAGTAGACAACAAATGAAATATTTGCTGAAACATTTACGGCAATATAAAAAGCAGAGTATTCTGGCTCCATTGTTTAAGATGCTGGAAGCCTTGTTCGATCTTTTTGTTCCACTTGTGGTTGCAAACATCATCAATGTAGGAATCGGTAATAGGGACAACAGTTATATTCTGAAACAGTGTGGAATTCTGGTGCTCCTTGCACTGATTGGAATTACCTGCAGCTTTACAGCGCAGTATTTTGCCGCTGTAGCTTCTGTAGGATGTGCGACAGGTTTGCGCCATGATCTGTTTTCCCATATCCAAAAGCTTGGATATTCAGAAATTGATACTGCAGGAACCAGTACGCTGATTACGCGAATGACAAGTGATATCAACCAGGTACAAAACGGTATCAATATGGCGATGCGGTTACTTCTTCGCAGTCCGTTTATTGTGTTTGGTGCCATGATTATGGCATTTACGATTAATGCAAAAGCAGCGTTGATTTTTTTGATCGCAATTCCAGTGCTGTCTGTAATTGTTTATGGAATTATGGGCGTTACAAATCCCGGATATAAAGGGATTCAGGAAAAACTGGATCATGTCATGAACCATGTGCGGGAAAATCTGACTGGCGTGCGTGTCGTGCGCGCTTTTGGAAAAGAAAAAGAGGAAGTTGCAAATTTTGAACATGCCAACAGCCAGTTAAATGCGATGCAGCTTCGGATCGGGCATCTTTCTGCACTGATGAATCCTATGACGTATGTGGTTGTAAATCTGGCAATCATTGCCATCTTAAAAGTGGGTGCATCCAGTATCGATGGAGGTATTTTGCTCAGTGGTGATGTGGTGGCACTTGTGAATTATATGAGTCAGATTCTTGTGGAGTTGGTCAAGATGGCAAATACGATTATTCTGATCAGCAAGGCACTTGCGAGTATCAATCGTATTGCGGGAGTTCTGGATACAGAGCCTGCGATGGAATTTCAGGAGCAAAAGGTTGTTTGGCCAAAGTCAGAGGAAGCCGTGCGTTTTGAGCATGTAGGGTTGATCTATCGCGGAGCGGGAGAAGAAAGTTTGACAGATATTACGTTCTGTGCAAAAAAAGGACAGACGATTGGTGTCATCGGAGGTACAGGAAGCGGGAAGAGTACTCTGGTCAATCTGATTCCACGTTTCTACGATGCAACGAGTGGAGAAATTTCGATATTTGGAATGCCGATTGAAAAATGGGGAAAAGAAGAACTTCGGACTCGTGTTGGCGTGGTCATGCAAAAAGCACAGCTTTTTCAGGGGACGATTCGTTCGAATCTTCTCTGGGGAAAGCAGAATGCAACGCAGGAAGAACTATGGCATGCGTTGGAAGTAGCACAAGCAGCAGAAGTGGTGCGTGGAAAAGAAAAAGGACTGGATGAACCGGTGGAGCAGGGCGGCCGCAATTTTTCTGGCGGTCAGAAGCAGAGACTGACGATTGCAAGAGCTTTAGTGAACAATCCGGATATTTTAATTCTGGATGACAGTGCAAGTGCACTGGATTTTGCTACTGATGCATCACTTCGTAAGGCATTGAAAACGTTACCGGAAGAACTTACCGTGTTTATTGTCTCTCAGAGAACTTCCAGTCTAAAGCATGCAGATCAGATTCTTGTTCTGGAAGATGGATGTCTGGTTGGATTAGGAACGCATGAACAGTTGTTGGAAAATTGCGAGGTATACCGTGAAATTCATGAGAGTCAGTTTAAGAAAGGAGATGAGGTACAATGAAAAAGAAAACAGTTGATAACAGAGCTGTGATGAAACGGATTCTGAAGTTTACAAAGCCTTATTCTCTTTTTATTATCATTAGTTTTCTCTGTTCAGCAATCAGCGTAGCTGCACAGCTTTGGGTACCGATTCTCTGTGGTCATGCTATTGACTATATGATTGGAGAGGGAAATGTAAACTTTCAGGGCGTCACAACAATCGTGATATCGATTGCGTGGGCAACTGCAGTGACTGCCGCAGCACAGTGGATTCTGGCTGTCTGCAACAATAAGATTACGTTTGGCGTCTCCAGAGATCTGCGCAATCAGGCAATCTCGAAAATTCAAAAGCTTCCATTGTCGTATCTGGACAGACATCCTTCGGGAGATCTGGTCAGCCGAATCATCGCAGATGTAGACACTTTTTCAGATGGACTTTTGATGGGATTTACCCAACTATTTACCGGTGTGATTACCATTGTGGGAACACTTGGATTTATGCTTTCGGTGAATGCTTTAGTGACACTGGTTGTCGTTGTGCTGACTCCGTTGAGTCTGCTTGTTGCGAATTTCATTGCAAAGCATACGTATCACTATTTTCAGAGACAGACGGTAGCGAGAGGGGCACAGACGGCTTATATCAATGAGATGGTCGAGGGAATGAAGGTGGTGCAGGCATTTGGCTATGAGCGAGAAAGTCTGGAGAAATTTGATGAATTAAATCAGGAATTGCAGGAGGCCAGTATGAAAGCGGTCTTTTACTCCAGTCTGACAAATCCGTGTACTCGATTTGTGAATAATCTTGTGTATGCTGCGGTGGGACTGGCAGGTGCATTGTATGCCATTGCCGGAGGCATTACGATTGGAGAATTGAGTATTTTCCTCAGTTATGCCAACCAGTATTCAAAACCGTTTAATGATATTTCCAGTGTTGTGACGGAGCTTCAGAATGCCATTGCCTGTGCGGACAGAGTTTTTCAGCTTTTGGATGAAGCAGAAGAGGTTCAGGAAAAACAGGAACTTCTGGTCAGTGACGGCCATGTGCAGATCGAGGATATCTCTTTTCGTTATGTGCCGGATCGACCTCTGATTCGAAACTTTTCGCTGGATGTCAAACCAGGACAGAGGATTGCCATTGTCGGTCCGACTGGATGCGGCAAGACAACTTTGATCAATTTGCTGATGCGTTTCTATGATGTGAACAGCGGATCCATCAAAGTGGCAGGAAAGAATATTCAGGACGTAACAAGAAATTCCTTGAGACACAGCTATGGCATGGTTTTGCAGGATACCTGGCTCAAAAAGGGAACGATTCGCGAAAATATCTGTTACGGAAAACCAGATGCAACGGAGGAAGAAATCATTGCGGCAGCAAAGGCTTCTCATGCGCATAGTTTTATCAAAAGGCTGCCGAAGGGATATGATACAGAAATTGCAGAGGATGGCGGAAATATCAGCCAGGGACAGAAACAGTTTCTCTGTATTGCAAGAGTCATGCTCTGTCTGCCACCTATGCTGATTCTGGATGAGGCCACCAGCAGCATTGATACGCGTACCGAAATCAAAATTCAGGCGGCATTTGCCCGGATGATGGAGGGAAGAACCAGCTTTATTGTGGCACACCGCCTTTCGACGATCCGTGAAGCAGATGTGATTCTGGTCATGAACGACGGACAGATTATTGAGCAGGGAAATCATGAATCCTTGATGGAACAGAAAGGCTTTTATGCAAAGCTGTATAACAGCCAGTTCAAGGAAGTATAGAATTTGCGGTAATTGCGGCATTCTTGCCAATCTGATGAAAAGGTGGAGTAAGAAAGTGGGTGAGAAAATGGAAATGCAAAATCGATTGTTTGAATTGCAGGATAAAAAATATGCAGATTTTCAATATAAGCTTACACCGACCGTTCCAAGAGAATTATTTATCGGAGTTCGTGTACCAAAGCTTAGAGCACTTGCAAAAAGCTACAGCAGGGAAAAAGAAGCGGTAGAGTTTATGCAGGTACTTCCGCATCATTATTATGATGAAAATATGCTCCATGGTCTTTTGATTTCAGAAATCAAAGATTATGAGAAATGTGTGGCAGCAGTAGAGAAATTTCTTCCGTATGTAGACAACTGGGCAGTTTGTGATCTTCTGTCTCCAAAAGTGTTTCAGAAACATAAGCAGGAATTGATACAAAAAATACGGGAATGGATTGCATCGGCTCATACGTATACTTGCAGATTTGGCATGAAAATGTTGATGAGCCATTTTCTGGATGCGGATTTTAAGGAGGAGTATCTGGAGTTGCCTGCACGTGTTCATTCAGATGAGTATTACGTGAATATGATGATTGCCTGGTATTTTGCAACAGCCCTGGCCAAGCAATGGGACGCGGCGATTCCCTACATCGAAGATAGGCGGCTGGATGTGTGGGTGCACAACAAGACGATTCAGAAGGCGCGGGAAAGTTATCGAATTGCAGAAGAGCGGAAGGAGTATCTGAAAAGTTTGAAATGAAGTAACTGTCATGTGTCACTCCCAATTATGCATATTATCAAAAAAATTTCTCTTTGATGACATGATTGAGTTCATGGTTTTGGTATTCAACGGGAGAGCACAGGACTCAGCAGAATATCTGACAGGAACATCACTAGAAGCTTTATGCAGATATGCAAGAACGGGATACGATGCGAGAAATTCTGATGAGGCAGGTGATTTGTTTTGATGTTTGATGAAAAGAATAATAGTTTGATAATGCTTTCTTTTTTTTCTGAAGCAGAACAGGAAAAAATCATAAGCAGAATCATTCCGATTATCGCTATGACGGCGAACGCTTTTAACGAGAATCGCAGAGCAGCAGAAGCGTGTGGAATGAATGGATTTGTCTCGAAACCGATCAATATGGAAGAGATTGTTCAGACACTGGAACGAATTTTCAACAGCATCTGAAAACACAGCGTGAGCAGAAGAAAATAGATCGTTTATTTGCTAGGAGAACATGGCAATTTGCCTCAGAAAAGAATGGAAATTCGGTTGACAATAGCTGATTTCCATGCTAGATTATAGGTAATGAAAAGCTTGAGTGCTTTTGCGGCGATAGAGAGGAGCTACCCGTCCCGACTTTGCGGGCAATAGAAATACAAAGAAGCTCTCTGCCTATGGGGTAACATAGGACTTGCTCCCAGAATTGCAATTCATTATAAGAAAAAGTTTAGCCTGGGCTTAATTGCCCGGGCATTTTTCTTCTGTGAGGATGAATCAAGGAAGCATAAGAAACTAGAGAGGAAATGACGGATGGCAAATCAAAAACTACTGGAAGTTTTTTTGAATACAAAGCGGATTTTATGTAAGAATGATTATTACATCCATATACCGAAAAAAATTATTCGTGTGACAAATACAGAGAATATGATCCCTCACTTGATGGGGATGCAGTATGTTGGCAGGCCTGATATGTTTACCGGCGACAGGGGAGCTTATTGGACCTGTCGGTTCCTTGGTTGGAGGCTTTGTTGGAGGAACTGTCGGCTATATGGCCGGCTCTAAAGTGGGACAAACATTGGTTAAAGGAGTTCAATATATACGGAAAAAAGCCAAAGAAGTGGTTCAATCTGTTGGGAGGACTATTTCTAATGTGGCAAGTTCCGTTTCCAGTGGAATCCGAAGTTTATTTGCTTGATAAGAAAAAATTTACTCTACGCTTCGTAGGTTGCTGCATAATGTATAACCCGTTACAATGGACTCATCACAAAGAAGAGAGGTATTGATTATGAGCTACGTAACGGGAAAAACCATAAAAGAATTAAGAGAAAAGCGCAAACTCACACAAAAGGAACTTGCGGAAAAAATTTCTGTCAGCGATAAGACAATCTCAAAATGGGAGACGGGAAAAGGACTGCCGGATATCGCAATCATAGAAGAACTGGCAAAAGCTCTGGGAGTTTCCATTGCGGAGCTTTTGACGGGAGATTTACGAGAGAATGAGAACCCATCCGGAAATATGAAAAAAATATTGTTTTATGTGTGCCCAATTTGCGGCAACATCATTACGTCGGTGGGGCAGGGGACGTTTTCCTGCTGTGGAGTTATGCTGCCACCACTGGAGGCGGAGGCATGTGAAGAAACACATCAGATTCAGGTGGAGACGGTAGATAAAGAATATTATGTCACACTTGACCATCCCATGAATAAAAAACATTCCATATCGTTTCTTGCATATGTGACATCTGCAAGTGTAGAAATCGCAAAATTGTATCCGGAACAGGATATCTCCGTGAGGTTTCGAAAGAAGGGACATGGGATATTGTATGCGTACTGCAATCGTCATGGGATGTTTCGGAGGTTGGTGTGAGAAAACAGAATTATAAAAATCGAGGTACATCAATGGCGAATATGACAAAACATGCACTGGAAGCATCGCTGAAAAAGCTTCTTTTGCAGAAACCGCTGGATAAAATTACGATCAATGATCTGACAGAGGACTGCGGCATCAGCCGCATGGCATTCTACTACCATTTTAAGGATATTTATGATCTTGTGGAATGGGCATGCCTGGAAGATGCCACGAAAGCGCTGCAAGGAAAGAAAACGTATGGCACCTGGCAGGAGGGACTGTCACAGATCTTTGAGGCAGTTCTGGAAAACAAGCCTTTTATCATGAATGTGTATCATTCGGTCAGCAGAGAACAGATTGAAAATTACCTGTTCCGGCTGACGATGAATCTGATTATGGGTGTTGTGGAGGAAAAATCAGTCGGGACGAATCTTAAAGAAGAGGACAAGTTGTTTATCGCAAACTTTTACAAATATAGTTTTGTGGGAGTGATGCTTGACTGGATTAAAATGGGAATGAGGGCGGATTATCAGGAGATTGTGGAAAAGATGTGTCTGACGCTGAGAGGAAATATCATGCATTCCATCCGCAATTTCTCGGAGAAATAAAAGAAGTTTTTTATCAAAAGAGGGGAGATGATAAGTTTTTTATCATTGTCCCCTTTTTGTAAATAGAAAATTCGAGAAAATGGCGATACTATAGGAGCATAGAAAAAAAACATTCTGTGTGACATATAGGAAAGGTGGTCATGGATATGGCAAAAAAAGGAGTAAAATTAGGTATGGCGTCCGCAGTGGCAGTTGGTGCCGGAGCCGCTATGATGGCAAAGAAAGTAAAGAAAAGCAGTGCAGATGACAAAAATAGAGTTGTTGAGAAAAAAGCAAACGGGAAAACAACGGTTGATCCGGAATACCGCAATACAGAGCGCGGAAAATATGAAAAGAACAGCAAGGGAATCTATTACAGCAATGGAAATTATGAGGCATTTGCCCGTCCGGAAAAACCGCAGGGCGTGGACGAAAAAAATGCCTACATCGTAGGGAGCGGACTTGCATCTCTGGCGGCAGCCTGTTTTCTGGTGCGTGACGGACAGATGCCGGGTTCTCATATCCATATTCTGGAGGCCATGGACATTGCGGGCGGTGCTTGCGACGGCATTTTTGACCCGGCAAGGGGCTATGTGATGCGCGGCGGCAGAGAGATGGAGAATCATTTTGAATGTCTGTGGGATTTGTTTCGTAGTATTCCGTCACTGGAAACGCCTGGAGCTTCCGTGCTGGATGAATTTTACTGGCTGAACAAACACGATCCGAACTATTCGCTGTGCCGGGCGACGGTTAACCGGGGAAAAGATGCGCATACAGATGGAAAATTCAATCTGAGTCAGAAGGGATGTATGGAAATCATGAAGCTCTTTATGACAAAGGATGAGGAGCTGTATGACAAGACAATCGAGGATGTGTTTGATGAAGAAGTGTTCGATTCAACCTTCTGGCTGTACTGGAGAACGATGTTTGCTTTTGAAAACTGGCACAGTGCGCTGGAGATGAAATTGTATTTTCAGAGATTTATTCATCACATTGCAGGCCTTCCTGATTTCAGTGCTCTGAAATTTACAAAATACAACCAGTATGAATCGCTGATTCTTCCGATGCAGAAGTATTTGGAGGCAGCAGGCGTGGATTTCCAGTTCAACACGGAAGTTACAAATGTGATTTTTGAAAAGAAAGACGGCAAAAAGATTGCGACAGCTATTGAGTGTAAAGTCAAAGGCGTGGAGCAGGGAATCTTGCTGACAGAAAATGATCTGGTGTTTGTGACAAACGGAAGCTGCACGGAAGGTACGGTCTACGGTGACCAGAATCATGCACCAAACGGGGACGCGGAAGTCCGCACAAGTGGCTGCTGGAGTTTGTGGAAGAATATCGCAAAACAGGATCCTTCCTTTGGACATCCGGAGAAATTCTGTTCGGACGTTTCCAAGACCAACTGGGAATCGGCAACGATCACGACACTGGATGATAAGATTCTTCCGTATATCACAAATATCTGTAAGCGTGATCCAAAGAGCGGCAACGTGGTGACAGGAGGTATCGTAAGCTGTCAGGATTCCAAGTGGCTGTTAAGCTGGACAATCAACCGACAGGGACAGTTTAAGGAGCAGGATCCGGATAAAGTCTGTGTGTGGGTGTATGGACTGTTTACGGATGTTCCTGGAGATTATGTGAAGAAACCGATGAAAGAATGCACAGGCAAAGAAATTACGGAAGAATGGCTGTATCATATCGGTATTCCGGTGGAAGAAATTCCGAATCTGGCAGAAAACAGTGCTGTCTGTGTGCCGACGATGATGCCGTACATCACAGCATTCTTTATGCCGAGAAAGAAAGGTGACCGCCCGGATGTGATACCGGATGGCTGTGTGAATTTTGCATTCCTTGGACAATTTGCAGATACACCGAGAGATACGGTATTTACAACAGAATATTCAGTCAGAACGGCAATGGAAGCTGTATATGGATTGCTTGGCGTGGACAGAGGTGTGCCGGAAGTGTGGGGCAGTGTATATGACATTCGTGAGCTTCTTGACAGCACGGTAAAACTGATGGATGGAAAATCTCCTCTGGAAATAACATTGCCGGGGCCTTTGAATGTATTGAAGAAACCTGTGATCCGACTGATTCAGGGAACGGTTGTGGAAAAACTGTTGAGAGATCACGATATTTTAAAGTAAATGTGTGAAAAGAAAAGAAGCAGGTTTGGGGGATCTGCTTCTTTTCTTCCTTTTTCCTTTTTTATCTCTTATTGGTAGCGATCAGCAAAACAGAGACGGGATAAGCCCATCAGCTTTGCAGCTCCGGCCAGAGAGGTTCCGTAGAACAAAATCTTTTCTTTCAGCGGAAGATAATTGACGATCGTTCCGTTGCAGACGGTGCTGCCGGTGCACAAAATCAGCTCTGCCCAGTCGCAGACATCCTTTTGGATAGCTTCTAAAGTTCCGTCTTCTACCACAACGCCGTAGCGTGTCTGGCCAATGTTATCGGGATTTAAATCCACGACACGAAGTTCAAATTCGGCTGACAGACGCTCCAGCAGAGAGGGCTGGTAGCCGATCAGACCAATCTTGGGGTTCTGAAAATGCTCATGAATATACGATGCGGCATCTTTGGCACACAATTCCGGGGTATCGTTTTTGCAGTGCACGGTACAGTCTACGATTCCAAGATGCTTCATAACTGCGTTCAGTGAGGCGATAAAAATGCCTCTGTTGTGAGAACTCGAAGTCAGATCCAGTGCGCAGACCTCCTCGAGTGTTCCGTGAAATACCATGGGTGCATCCGTAAAGGCCTGACCCAGGGAGCCGGCACACTCTGCCTGCACCATCACATCCTTTCCCGTGAGAATCGGAAAATCTCTGCGCTTTGGGATTCCGATTGCCTCTTCCGGGGTGAGATTTTTTGTTCGCAGATCGACTCGTTCCTGCAGCATTCCCTTCTCTTTGAGAAGAGACGTAAATTTCTGTTTTAACTCTTCATAAAATGCGGCCTGACGGCTGCTTGTTTCTTCATTCATGTATTTCTATCCTTTTCCTAGAAAATTTCGACTTCTTCGCTGTAGTTTTGTTCCATGAGTGAAGAAGCAGTAGTTACCGTTTTCAGTTCTCCGTCGAGCAGAATGCCGATGCGGTCTGCAAGGAGCATGGCCTCCTGAAAATTATGAGTGACAAATACGATTGTGCAGTGAAAACGGTCGTGAATTTTCAGAATTTCCTGATATAAAATGTCAGGATGAACGTGCCGATTAGATTTGTTCTGCAAAGCGGAAGCAAGACTGTTACAAACGAGCGAAAACGAGACGCACCGAGTGTTCTGGCTATATACTCCAGACGTTCATCGCTGTCGGAGAAAGCTGTTTTGATCATTCGTATTACATACGGAAGGTTGACAAGCAAATGTGCCATCACAATTTTTTCTCATATTGTATACCTCCTACAACGTTATGTATAAAAAAAATAACGCTTTTGACGAAAAATGTCAATGCTATTAAAGAAAATTTATGAAAAATATATGATAAATCGAAAGATCTGAAACTTTCTGACTATGATAAGGACACTATTTGAAAATCAGTACTTATTACAATTAAAGATTAGGCAAAATACCCGAAAGAGTATGACGCAAAGCTATAGAACCTGAATTTCAGTTGGGAAATGACTTCAGCCCCTCAGGATTGAGGGGCTGAAATTAAATTGGTAAATTTTGTTTTTATAAAATTAATAGCCAGAATCGTAATCGGAATCATAGCCAGAGTCATAAGAACTGTCATAAGAAGCAGTATCGTCCGTTGTATTGCTGCTTTGTCCGTTGTTTCCTTCTTTTCCGAGATCCAGCAGATCTTCAGCGGTAGAAGGCTCTACTGTCTGGCTCGTCAGCTGTGTAAACAAAGTCTGAAGGTTGGACGGCAGGAGTGCGTCATTTCCTGTCTCCTGCTGAACGGAGTGTGCAGCGGCAAGCTCATCTGTGTAGTCTGACAAAAGCATCGTCTGATAGACATCTTCGCCGGAATTGTAGTGCATGACTACAGGAGTGAGCGTGTGAGCGGTGATGGAAATAGGAACGGTATCGCCTTCTTTTTCCAGTGTAAATTCCGCAAGGCCGCCTAAAAGTTCCTGAGAGTTAGAAGAAGCACTGGCAAAATTGCCCAGAGAATAATAAATCAGCATTTCATTGCCTTTTTCATCTTTCAGAATCTCATAAGGCTGCAGTATATGCGGATGTGCTCCGATCACCACCTTTACTCCCTGAGAAAGCAGGAAGTTGGCCCATTGTTTGGTATATTCGTTTGGAACAGAAGAATCTTCTTCTCCCCATTGGGCGTAAACAAGGATACAGTCACTGATTTCTTTGGCTTTGGTGATATCGGAACTCACCTTTTCTTTTTGAAAATAGTCGACCATATAGCGCTCTTCGTCAGGAAGTGCATTGTAGTTGGAACCAAACGTATAATTTAAAATGGCAATTTTGATACCATTGACGTCGCGTACACGGATGGTATCGGCATCTTCCTTTGTTTTGTGCAGACCAGTGATCGTCGTATCCGGATAATTGGTGCTCCAGAAATCCAAAGCCTGATTTAGATAGTCTGCGCCGTAATCGTCGCTGTGATCTCCTGCTGAGGCGATGACATCGAAGCCAGATTGTACCAGTGCATCGCCGACCTCTGTAGGCGTTGCATAGGAATCGGTTCCGGATACAATGTCATGTTCGGTAGTAAGAACAGTTGGCTGTGCGACGATAGCCAGGTCAGCAGCAGAAATTTTTTCAGAAACCTGTCTGTAAATTTCCTGATAATCCCAGGTGTCAGAATCGCTTTTTCCGGCATTCAAAAGATTTTCATCAAAAAAATTATCGCCGGCAGCAAGAATCGTAGCTGTCTTTGTGGAAGCCGCCCGCTCTTTTTCTTTCTGTTCCTGCTGCAGCTTTAGCGCCTCCTCAGCCTTCGCCGCTTTTTCAGCAGTGAAAAAAGAACCGTTTATGGTGCGGATCAAAAGGCAAAGCAGCAAAAGAGTGACAACAGAGGCAATAAAACTGACTTTAGTCTTGCTTTTTTCCGTAAGATTTAGAGGGAGTTCTTTCTTTTTCTTCATTATTATTCACTTCTTTCTGTTTGAGTTATTATCAATTATAGCAAAAAAGAAAATTGAAAGGAAGAGAAACTTATTTTTGGATAATCAGGAGAAATTTTCATTTTCTTTTAACTTGTATATTGAATAGAAATTGTATTATAATAAAAACAAATAAAACTGCTGATAAAGTGCTTTTTGTCAGAAAATAAATAAAAGAAAAGAGTCGATGATATGAGATTTGATATGCATTGCCATACAAAAAATGGTTCTCTGGATGGGAAAATAAATATTGAGGATTACATTCGAATTCTCAGAAGAAAAGGATTTCAGGGAATGCTGGTAACGGATCACAATTCTTACAATGGCTACCGATCCTGGAAAAAGCTTCACAGTCAGACACACCAGTACGATGATTTTGTGGTTTTGAAAGGAATTGAATATGACACGATTGATGCAGGACATGTGCTTGTAATCATGCCGGATGGAATCAAATTGCGTCTTTTGGAGGTAAGAGGGATGCCTGTTCAACTTCTGGTGCATGTGGTGCACCGCTATGGAGGCATTCTTGGACCGGCTCATCCATATGGTGCAAAATTTGTAAGCACTATGCGCTCCAAAAAAATGGAAAGAACGAAGGATCTGATCGAAAAATTTGATTTTGTGGAGGCTTTTAATACCTGTGAGCTGCCCGAATCCAATGCGAAGGCAAGGGAGCTTGCGCAGCGGTTTCATAAGCCTGGATTTGGTGGTTCTGATTCGCATGTGGAAAAATATGTGGGAACTGCTTATACAGATATTGACTATGATATCAGAAATTGCAATGATCTGATTTATGCGGTCAAAAACGGTTATGTGGTAGGTTGCGGAGGAAAAGAACGGGAACCTGTCCGTCAGGGTGTTTTGTGGCATTTTGTTCCCATGGGAACTGCCTGGAAGGCGTATAATAAGGGGCTTGCTGTGTTGAAATCACACAATCGCAGGGTAAAAATTCAGGAAATGTTTCAGCTTGAAAAGCGAAAACTGGCAAAAAAAATGATTCGCTCGCATCGCTGACCGAATGAAATCAAATATCTAAGAATGAAGGGGAGTGTTAGGAAAGGAAAACATTCCCTTTTGTTATGTAACAATTGGCGATTGATTTTTTATTGGTTAAAAATATAAAGAAAATAAAAAAGAAATGTTGTCTGGACAACAAAAACATAAGAATGCCTATGATATGATAACTTTAAGAATCAGAAACACTATGGAATTTTATCGGTTTCTTAATGAGGAAAAAAAGAAGAAATGGGAAAGTAATTGTTATGAACGATATGAAATATATAATAGAGAGCGTACTGTTTAGTAAAATAGAAAAGGAAAAGCGCAGCCAAGCATTGCAGCAGATGGATATGCGTTATAAAAAAGTACCAAAAGAGACAGAGATTATTGCAGAAGGGGAAATCCTGGATTACATCTGTATTCTGTTGGAAGGTACAGTAAGAAGCGAAAAACTGTATCGGGATGGTGATGTGCATATTATACAATATTATTCCAAGGGAAATATTCTGGGACTCGAGGGAGCTGTGTCAAAGATGCAAACATCGCCGGTATCCTACATAAGTAATGAAAATTGTGTGGTGGCGTTGATTTCATTGAAAAATATTCAAAAATCAGATTACAGTCATGAAATGAAAGATGTATTTCTTGAAATCCTAGCCAGTGACAATATCAAGAAAATGAATAAAATTGAAATTCTGGCGAAAAGAGGCATGCGGGATCGGATTTTGATTTATTTTGATCTGATGATGCAGAGAACTGGAAGTAATCAATTTCACCTGAATATGAACCGGGAACAGTTTGCTCGTTTTCTTGGTGTCAATCGTTGTGCTCTTTCTGATGAATTAAATAAAATGAAAAAAGAAAAAATCATAGATTTTCATAAAAATGATTTTACGGTTTTACAGTAAGATGAATTTGCAGATTGGGAAAATAGCAATGAGAGATAAAAATTGACTATTTTTTAACGATTCATACAAAGTGTATGATAAAATAATACAAAATATATGATGACAAAATGTACTAGTTAAATCTACAATTATGCCGAAAACATGTTTCCAGAATAAATATTGAGGGAAAAACAATTGTGTAAAATTCATAAAAATTGTAGAATGTTAGTACAGGTTATATCAAAATGTAACAAGAACTAAAATAAGGGAGGAAAAAAAATGTTGGACCAAAGCTATTATGATACTGCCGATCGAATTATTGAGCAGTATGGCAAGTATCCAAAATCACTCATCCCTATTATGCAGGACATTCAGGAAGCGTACAGATACCTTCCGGGAGAACTCCTGACATATGTGGCTGAGAAGATTGGTATTACCGAGGCGAAGGCATTCAGCGTTGCTACTTTCTATGAGAATTTTTCTTTTGAGCCAAAAGGAAAATATGTCATTAAAGTGTGCGACGGTACTGCATGTCATGTTCGCAGATCGATGCCTGTAAAAGAAGCTTTTCTTAAAGAACTGGGATTGAGCGGTAAAAAACATACCACAGACGACATGATGTTTACCGTGGAAACGGTATCCTGTCTTGGTGCATGTGGACTTGCACCGGCTTGTACAGTAAACGATGAAGTACATCCGAAAATGTCGCCGGAAAAAGCAGTAGAGTTGATTCAGGAACTGAGAGGAGGTACACATGAGGCTTGATAATGTAGAAGCGCTGGCAAAATGCCGCGAACAGGCCCGTGCGTCCATTGATGCCTATACCTGCAGAATTCTTGTCTGTTCAGGAAATGGCTGTATGGCATCCGGTGCCCAGAAGATTTATGATGAATTATCCAGACTGACAGAAGGTCTGAACCAGGTTTCTGTAGAGATGCAGAAGGATGTTCCTCATATCGGAACATTAAAGACAGGATGTCAGGGACTTTGTGAGTATGGTCCTCTGGTAAGAGTAGAACCATATGATTATCAGTACGTGAAAGTACAGGTAGAAGACTGTGCGGAACTGGTAGAAGAGACTGTTAAGAATGGAAGACCTGTGGAGCGTCTGTTCCACCGTGACGGAGATGCTGTTTATGAGCATCCAATGGATATTCCTTTCTTAAGCAAGCAGACGAGAATTGTATTGGAAAACTGCGGAAATATTGATGCGGAGTCTATTGATGAGTACATAGCAGCGGGCGGATTCTCCGCATTTGCAAAAGCAATCACAGAAATGACCTGTGAGGAAGTAGTAGAAGAAATCGATAAATCCGGTCTTCGCGGACGAGGCGGCGGCGGTTTCCCGGCTGGAACAAAGTGGAAACAGGTGCTTCGTCAGAAAGAAAAAGAACGTTATGTCGTATGTAACGGTGATGAGGGTGACCCGGGAGCATTCATGGATGGTTCCGTTATGGAAGGTGATCCTTACAAACTGATTGAAGGTATGATGATTGCCGGATATGCAGTTGCAGCAGAAAATGGATACATTTATGTGCGTGCAGAATATCCACTGTCTGTTAAGAGATTAAAACATGCCATTGCTCAGTGTGAAGAGTATGGTCTTTTGGGAGACAACATCCTGGGAACCGGAATCAATTTCCATCTTCACATCAACCGTGGAGCAGGTGCTTTCGTATGTGGTGAGGGTTCTGCCCTGACAGCATCTATTGAAGGTAACCGTGGAATGCCTCGTGTAAAACCGCCTCGTACAGTAGAGCAGGGTCTGTGGGCAAAACCAACCGTATTAAACAACGTAGAAACTTATGCAAACGTACCGAAGATCATTCTTCAGGGTGCTGACTGGTTCCGCACAATCGGAACAGAGGGAAGCCCTGGAACGAAGACCTTCTCCATCACAGGAGCAATTGCCAACACTGGTCTGATTGAGGTTCCGATGGGAAGTACACTGCGTGAGATTATTTATGATATCGGTGGCGGCCTGAAAAACGGAGCTACATTCAAAGGTGTGCAGATCGGTGGACCTTCCGGCGGATGTCTGGTGGAAGAACATCTCGATCAGCCTCTTGATTTTGACTCTGTTAAGAAATTTAACGCGATTATGGGATCCGGCGGTCTGGTAGTTATGGATGACAACACCTGTATGGTTGAGGTAGCACGTTTCTTCATGGGATTCACCCAGAGAGAGAGCTGCGGAAAATGCGGACCATGCCGAATCGGAACAAAACGTATGCTGGAGATACTGGAAAAGATTGTTGCAGGAAACGGCGAGATGGAGGATCTGGATACCCTCGAGGAGACAGCGAAATTTATTCGCGAGCGTTCTCTTTGCGGTCTTGGAAAGAGTGCTCCGCTTCCGGTTATCAGTACGTTGAAGACTTTCCGTGATGAGTATATCGAGCATATCGTAGATAAGAAATGTCGTGCTCATGTATGTAAGGCAATGCAGGCTTACGTAATTGATCCTGAGAAATGTAAGGGATGTACCAAGTGTGCGAGAAATTGTCCTGTTTCAGCAATTTCCGGTAATAAGAAAGAAGCACACACTATTGATACAACAAAATGTATTAAATGTGGAACATGTCTGGAAAATTGTTCATTTGGAGCAATTTACGTTCAGTAGAGGAGGAAATATATGATTCATTTAACCATAGATGGCATTGCGGTAGAAGTGGAAGAAGGTACCACCATACTCAATGCTGCGCGCAAGTACGGAATTGAAATTCCGACGCTGTGCTATCTGGAAGGCATTCTGCCCGACGGTTCCTGCCGTCTTTGCGTGGTAGAAGTAGTCAGCAGAGGCAGAGCAAAAATTGATACAGCATGTACCCTTCGGTGTTCCGAAGGTGATGAAGTATTCACCATGTCCGAAAAAGTAGTTGAGTCCAGAAGAAATTCATTAGATTTGTTACTGTCCGATCATCGTCTGCACTGCTTCTCCTGTGAAGCAAACGGTGACTGTAAATTACAGGATTACTGTGTAGAATACGGAGTGGAGAAGACAAGCTACAAGAATATGGAAGTCAGAGAGTGTGAAATCGATGACACCAACAAGTTCTTCAGCTATGATCCAAGTATCTGTATTCTCTGCCACAGATGTGTCAACACCTGTAATGAAATCGTAGGAAGAGGTTCGATTGGTACCATGAACAGAGGCTTCCAGTCCATCATCGGCGCTCCGGGCGGCAAAAAATGGATTGACAGTACCTGTGAATCCTGCGGTAACTGTGTACAGGCATGTCCGACAGGTGCTCTGTCTATGAAGAGAAGAAAGAAATACAGAGCATTCCAGGCTGACAAAAAAGTACGTACGACTTGTCCACACTGCGCAACTGGATGCCAGATGGATTTGATCGTAAAAGATAATAAGATTGTAGATTGCGTGGGAGCGGACGGCCCATCCAATCATGGACTTCTTTGTGTCAAGGGACGCAGCGGCTCTTTTGACTTTGTAGATCACAAAGACAGAATTCGTCATCCATTGATTAAAAACAAAGAGACTGGTGAGTTTGAACAGGCTACATGGGATGAGGCATTAGATCTGGTCGCATCCAAATTTACAGAGATTAAAAATAATTACGGAGGTGAGGCGCTGGCCGGTTTTGCTTGCTCCCGCTCTACCAATGAAGATATCTATATGCTTCAAAAAATGGTAAGAACGGCGTTCCACAGCAACAATACCGATAACTGCGCGCGCGTTTGACACGCTCCTACTGTTGCCGGTTTGGCAACCACTTTAGGCTCAGGAGCCATGACAAACACGATTTATGATATTACGCGTGAATCTGATGTAATTATGCTTGTTGGATCGAATCCGGAACATGCCCATCCGGTTATTGGAATGCAGGTGCGTCAGGCAGTTGCAAGAGGTGCAAAACTCATTGTAGTGGATCCTCGTGATATTGACCTGGCTTCGAAAGCAACTGTACATCTGAAATTAAAACCGGGTACAAACGTAGCCTTTGCAAATGGTATGATGAATATCTTCATTGAAGAAGATCTCATTGACCACAAGTTTATTGAAGAACGCACGGAGAACTTTGAAGCAATGAAGGAGATGGTCAAAGACTATACTCCGGAAAAAGTTGCCCAGATCTGTAACATTGATCCGGAAGAACTCCGCAAGGCTGCCAGACTTTATGCAACTGCAGATAAAGCACCGATTATGTATTGTCTTGGTGTTACCGAGCATCATACAGGAACAGAAGGCGTTATGTCCCTGTCCAATATGGCGATGATGGTTGGTAAGATCGGAAGACCGGGATGTGGTGTAAACCCGATCCGTGGTCAGAACAACGTACAGGGTGCCTGCGATATGGGAGCATCTCCAAATCAGTTCTCTGGCTATCAGAACATTGACAAACCTGGAGTTCTTGAGAAATTTGAAAAGGCATGGGGAGTTGAGCTGAATCCGAATATCGGAACGAAAGCGACAGACTGCTTCCCGAAAATGCTGACAGGAGAGATTAAGGGATTATTTATTTTCGGAGAAGATCCAGTACGAACAGATCCGAATACGCATCATGTTATTGAATGCCTTAAAGCAGTTGATTTCTTTGTTATTGATGAGCTGTTTATGACAGAAACCGCAAAATATGCAGATGTCATCCTTCCTGGACGCTCTTATGCAGAGAAGGAAGGTACATTCTCCAACACCGAGCGTCGTGTACAGCGTGTACGCAAGGCTGTTGAGATTGCCGGAGATACCAAACCGGATACATGGATCTTTACAGAGATCATGAACCGTATGGGATATCCGCAACCACATTTGACACCGGCTGAGATTATGGATGAAATCGCATCTGTAACACCATCCTTTGCGGGAATCAGCCATGCTCGTCTTGACAGCGAAGAAGTGAACGGTCAGGGTCTTCAGTGGCCATGTACTTCCAAAGATCATCCTGGAACTCCAATTATGCATGTGGGCAAATTTGCCCGTGGACTGGGCTATTTCCGCCCGGCAGCATATGTACCTTCAATGGAACAGCCGGATGATGAATATCCACTGATTATGATGACCGGCCGAATCCTTGAACATTATAATGCATGTGCAATGACTGGAAGAACGGAAGAGATTAATGAAATTGCAGGAAGTTCCTTTATTGAGATTAATAAAGCGGATGCAGATAAGCTTGGTATTGAAAATGGCGAGATGGTACAGATTACTTCCCGCCGTGGAACCATTCAGGCAAGAGCGGAAGTGGCTTATAAGACAAATCCAGGTCAATGCTGGATGCCATTTAACTTCCTGGAGGGCAACCCGAACTGGCTGTGCAGCGATGCATTAGACTCCATTTCCCGTACTCCAGAGTACAAGGTTTGTGCAATTAAGGTTGAAAAGCTGTAAAACAGCATAACATAAGCGTATCGTTAGCTGGGTCTGAATTCCTGAGCCATCCGTGGTTTTTATGATTTGTTTTAAAAAAATAAAAGTGCGTATGGTTAAAATGAAGTTATTGAACATAACAGATGTTCACATTCAAGGAGGAAAATTATGATTCATTTGACGATAGATGGAATTTCCGTAGAAGTCGAAAAAGGCACTACGATATTAAATGCTGCCCGGCAGTACGGAATTGAAATTCCAACCCTCTGCTATCTGGAGGGGGTTCTGCCGGACGGTTCCTGCCGTCTTTGTGTAGTCGAGGTAGTCAGCAGAGGAAGATCCAAGCTGGATACCGCGTGTACACTTCACTGTTCCGAAGGTGATGAAGTGTTTACGATGTCTGAGAAGGTGGTAGATGCCAGAAGAAAAACGCTGGATCTGCTTTTGTCCGATCATCGTCTTCACTGCTTCTCCTGCGGAGCGAACGGCGGCTGTAAGCTGCAGAATTACTGTATCGAATATGGCGTAGAACAGACAAGCTACCAAAACGTAGAAAATAGAGAATACGAAATTGACGATACAAACAAATTCTTCAGTTATGACCCAAGCATCTGTATTTTATGTCACAGATGTGTCAATACATGTAATGAAATTGTAGGAAGAGGTTCCATCGGAACTATGAATAGAGGTTTCCAGTCTGTAATTGGTGCTCCAGGCGGCAAGAAATGGATTGATAGTACATGTGAATCCTGTGGAAACTGTGTGCAGGCATGTCCGACAGGTGCTCTTTCTATGAAGCGCAGAAAGAAATACAGACCATATCAGATTGAAAAGAAAGTTTTGACAACTTGTCCGCACTGTGCGACAGGATGCCAGTACTATCTGCTGGTAAAAGATGGAAAAATTGTAGATACAGAAGCCTACAACGGACCTTCTAACAAGGGCTTGCTCTGTGTTAAGGGAAGAAGCGGAAGCTTTGACTTTGTACATTCACCAGAACGTATCAAATACCCTCTGATCAAAAACAAAGAGACGGGTGAATTTGAGCGTGCTACATGGGACGAGGCACTGGATCTTGTAGCTTCGAAGTTTATGGAAATCAAGAAGCAGTACGGCCCGGATTCTCTGGCTGGATTTGCATGTTCCCGTTCTCCAAATGAGGATATTTATATGGTTCAGAAAATGGTCAGAACCTGCTTCGGAACCAACAATACAGATAACTGTGCCCGCGTATGTCATTCCGCAACAGTAGCCGGTCTTGCTATGACACTTGGTTCTGGTGCCATGACAAACACGATTACGGATATCACAAAGGAACCGGATGTCATTATGCTGGTAGGTTCCAATCCGGAAGAAGCACACCCTGTTATCGGCATGCAGATTCGTCAGGCTGTACAGAGAGGCTGCAAGCTGATCGTTGTAGATCCGCGTGACATTTCTCTGGCATCCAGAGCTGACATTCATCTGAAATTAAGACCTGGTACAAACGTAGCGTTTGCCAACGGTATGATGCATGTCATTCTCGAAGAAGGTCTGCAGGATGACAAATATATCGAAGAATACACAGAAGGCTTCGAGAAATTAAAAGAGATCGTCAAAGATTACACACCGGAGAAGGTTGGAGAAATCTGCCACATTGATCCCGACGACCTCAGAGCAGCTGCAAGAATGTATGCAAAAGCTGACAAGGCTCCAATCATCTACTGTCTTGGTGTTACGGAGCATTCCACAGGAACAGAGGGCGTTATGTCCATGTCCAATATGGCACTGATGGTAGGAAAACTCGGAAAACCTGGATGCGGTGTCAATCCACTGCGTGGTCAGAATAACGTACAGGGTGCCTGCGATATGGGTGCTCAGCCAAAAGACTTCCCTGGATATCAGAAAGTGGAGAATCCACAGGTTCTGGAGAAATTCGAGAAGGCATGGGGCGTGAAGCTGAATCCACACAACGGATTGCATGCAACAGAAGTGTTCCCTGCTGCGATTGAAGGAAAAGTCAAAGGTCTGTATATTTACGGAGAGGATCCGGTTGTAACCGATCCGGATACCAGTCATATCATCAAAGCTTTAGAGAGTCTGGACTTCTTTGTCATTCAGGAACTCTTTATGACAGAGACAGCACAATATGCAGATGTCATTCTTCCTGGCGTAAGCTATGCTGAGAAAGAAGGAACATTCACCAACACCGAGCGTCGCGTACAGCGTGTGCGTAAGGCAGTAGATATTGGTGGTGAGGCGAGACTGGATACTGATATCATCATCGATCTGATGAATCGCATGGGATATCCGCAGCCACATCTAACATCTGCAGAGATTATGGATGAGATTGCTTCTCTGACACCAAGCTACGGCGGAATCAGTCATGCAAGACTCGATTCTGGAGAGAGCCTTCAGTGGCCGTGTCCGACGAAGGATCACCCTGGCACACCGATTATGCATGTCAATGGTCCTGTAAGAGGAAAAGCATTACTCTATCCGGCTGAGTATATACCGGCAGCAGAACTTCCGGATGAAGATTATCCGATCCTGATGAGTACAGGACGTATCCTGTATCACTATACGACAAGAGCAATGACAGGAAAGACTCCGGAGCTGATGGAAATCGAAGGCAAATCCTTTATTGAGATGAACATTGAGGATGCTAAGAAGATTGGAATCGAAAACGGAGAGAAGGTCAAAGTATCTTCCAGAAGAGGACAGATCGAGTCTACTGCCAGAGTTGGTACGAAAGTATCTCCTGGTGAGGCATGGATGCCGTTCCACTTCCCGGATGGAAACTGCAACTGGCTGACGAATGCAGCTCTTGATCAGTATGCGAGAATTCCGGAATACAAAGTATGCGCGATTAAAATTGAAAAAATCTAATAAGAAACAGCATTCGGTTTGACAACTGATGTTAAATCGGGGATGGATGGAAATCTGTTTCCATCCGTCCCCGTTTCTGATAAAACAGGAGGCGCATATGAATGAAAAGACGTGGTATCGCAGAATTCCCAAAACAGATGTTTTGCTGGCGGACGAGCGGATACAGAACATGATAAAAAAACAGGGGAAAGCTGTGGTGATGGATGCCATTCATATGGAACTGGCTGAGTTTCGCAGACTGGTAAAAGAGAAAAAGGAAGAAACATTGCTGGAACAAAGGCTGGAATTTTTGAACGATCACATTGAAAAAAGAGTGATGGAGGCAAAACGTGCCGATATGTGTCCTGTCATTAACGGGACAGGGACGATTTTGCATACCAATTTAGGACGTGCACCATTGTCAAAAAAACATATGGAGCATATTTTAACGATAGCATCCGGGTATTCCAATCTGGAATATAACCTGGAACAGGGAAAAAGGGGAGAGCGTTATGCGCATTTTGAATCCCTTTTGTGTAAACTGACAGGAGCAGAGGCTGCGATGGCGGTGAATAATAATGCAGCGTCCGTTCTTTTGATTTTGAGTACCCTGGCGTTCAAAGGAGAGGTCATTACCTCGCGCGGGGAGCTGGTGGAGATTGGCGGTCACTTTCGGATTCCGGATGTGATGGAACAAGGTGGTGCAGTGCTGTGTGAAGTGGGAACGACCAACAAAACGCGGCTGGATGATTTTGAGAGAGCAATCAATGAGCAGACAAGAGGAATTTTAAAAGTTCATACCAGTAATTACCGGATTGTCGGTTTTACCGAGTCGGTCAGCTTGGAGGAACTCGTTTCTCTTGGAGAGAAATACGGACTTCCTGTCATTGAAGATTTGGGAAGCGGTGTATTCATCAATTTAGAAAAGTACGGGTTGTCCCATGAACCAACGGTGCAGGAATCTGTGCGGGCGGGGGCGGATGTGGTATGTTTCAGCGGCGATAAGCTGTTGGGCGGACCACAGGCCGGGATTATCGTGGGCAAGAAAAAATATATTGAACAGATGAAGAAGAATCCTCTGACAAGAGCCATCCGCATCGATAAATTTACGGCGGCAGCTCTGGAGCAGGTTCTTCTGGAGTATTTATCCGAGGAGCAGGCACTGAAGAATATACCGGTGCTTCGCATGATTACAACACCTCGGGAAAAATTGGAGAAAAAGGCGGCAGATTTGCAGGAGATGTTGTATTCCTGTGAGCTTGCAGCAGATTTTAAAATTGTATCCTGTGATTCTCAGATTGGCGGAGGAGCACTTCCACTGGAGAGAATCCCAAGTGTTGCTGTCGCTATTTTTCCTCATTTTATTTCCGCAGACCAATTGGAAACGAGAATGCGAGCACTTCCTGTCCCTGTGATTCCAAGAATTGCAGATGACAGAGTGCTTTTGGATATGCGGACGATTGAGGAGGGTAGTTTTTCAGTAATCGCAAGCCAATTCAAGCAATTGCGGGTACTGGAAGCGCAGCAGAAAACAGAAGAGAAAACAGCAGGAGCAGACATATGAAACATATTATTATTGGTACAGCAGGGCATATTGATCATGGAAAGACAACCTTAATCAAGGCGTTGACAGGAAGAAATACAGACCGGTGGCTGGAGGAACAAAAAAGAGGAATCACGATTGACCTTGGATTTACTTATTTTGATCTTCCGAATGGAGACCGCGCCGGTATCATTGACGTGCCCGGACACGAAAAATTTATTCACAATATGGTGGCAGGTGTTGTCGGCATGGATCTTGTTTTAGTTGTCATTGCGGCGGATGAAGGGATTATGCCTCAGACGAGAGAACATCTGGATATTTTGCAACTTCTTGGAATTGAAAAGAGCATTCTTGTGCTGAACAAGTGTGATTTGGTAGAGGAAGAGTGGCTGGAGTTAATGGAAGAAGAGATTAAGGAGGAATTGTCAGGAACTTTTCTGGAGCATGCACCTGTGGTGAAAGTATCCTCTGTGACGAAAACGGGAATTTCGGAGCTGATTCAGGAAATTGTGCGTATGACATCAGAAGAAGTGGAGGAGAAAGATATCCATACGATTCCAAGACTTCCGATTGACCGTTCTTTTTCTATGACCGGTTTTGGAACTGTTGTGACGGGAACGCTGGTCAGCGGTACCCTCGCAAAAGATGCAACTTTGGAGCTGTATCCATCTGGAAAAGAATGTAAGATCAGAAACATACAGGTATATGGAGAAAATCAGGAGGAATGTTTTGCCGGTCAGCGAGTGGCAATCAACATCTCAAATCTTAAGAAAAATGAGATACAGAGAGGATGTGTGCTGGCACCGGTGGATAGTATGAAAAATACGACGCTTCTGGATGTAAAACTTCAGGTACTCGATTCCTCAGAGCGTATCATCAGCAATCGGACGCGTCTTCATCTGTTTACGGGCACGAGTGAAGTTCTTTGCAGGGCAGTTTTGCTGGATCTGGAAGAAATTGGACCTGGAGAGAGCGGTTATGCGCAGCTGCGACTGGAAGAAGAGATTGCTGTGCGCAGAGGAGATAAATTTGTGGTACGTTTTTATTCTCCGATGGAGACGATTGGAGGAGGTACGATTCTGGAACCGAATCCGCGGATTAAACGACGTTTCCGCAAAGAAGTGATTGAGGAACTGAGCCGCAAAGAAGAGGGATCTTCGATGGATGTGGCAGAACTTCATGTAAAGGCGCAGAAGGATGCAATGATTACCATTCAGGAACTGGCAAAACTGACTGCTTTGTCTGTGGAAGAAATCCAGGATGATGTGGAGGAACTGCAAAGAAGTGGTCAGGTACTGGTATTTCCTATGAAAAAGGATACTTTTGTCTGGCATATGGATTATGCCTTAGAGGCGGAGAGGCTGCTTCTTAGAGAACTGGCTGCTTATGAGAAGCGGCACCCGTACCGCCATGGAATGAAAAAGGCAGAGATTCAGACAACGTATTTTAAGAAAATAAAACCGAATGTATTTGGGTTTGTACTTGAACTGTGGGAGCAGCAGGGAAAATTAAAACGTGTGGATGAATTTCTGTGTACACCGGAGCATGAAATCCTAAGGGATGCTATGTTTGAAAAAACGGCACAGGTACTACAAAAAGGTGTAAAAGAAGCGGGGTATGACTTTGTAAAGTATACAGAGATTCCTTGCGGTGGATGCACAGCGGAAATTCGAGAGGATGTGTTGAATATTCTGAGGGAAGAACAGCTTCTCATTAAAATTTCTGAGGATATTTATACGTGGAAGCCGTTGATGGATGAGGCGGTAGAAAAAATCAAAAATATGCTGCAGGAGAATCCAATTGTATCCATATCTCAGGTGCGAGATGCGTTTTCAACCAGCAGAAAATGTGCAAAATTGATTCTGGAATATACGGATAGTGTAAAACTAACGAGAAAGACAGGGGCGGAGAGTGAATGGACGTCTTATTCCTGAACAGAAAAGCTCAGGTAAAAATTTTATTGACTGAGAGGATGAATTATAGTATAATATAACGAATTGTGTAGGTAGACAGGTGACTGGTGTGCCTCCTGGTCTTCAAAACCAGTGTGGGGCGTTAGGAGCGTCCCGGGTGGGTTCGATTCCCACATGCCTACGCCAAAGAAAATCTGACAGTAATAAAAAAACAATCCTGGAACTTTTTTAGAAGCTCCGGGATTTTTTAATATAAAAGAATGGCAGGTGCAGTGAGATGAAAGAATATCCAATGAGAGTGGAATTGGAACAGGCAATTCAGATTATAAGAGAAAAAGTGGCGGTAATGGGAACAGAGATTGTCCCGCTTTCTGAGGCGCGCGGTCGGATTCTTGCCCGACAGATTGTGGCAGAGGAAAATGTTCCTCCTTTTGACAGGTCTCCCTATGATGGCTTTGCTTTTCGTGCAAAAGATCTCGAAGAGGCATCGAAAGAACATCCAGTTACGCTGCGCATTATTGAGGAAGTTCCGGCAGGAAAAGTACCAGAACGGAAGATTGGCAAAGGAGAGGCAATTAAAATACTGACGGGGGCACCGATTCCCGAAGGAGCGGATGCAGTGGAACGATATGAGGTGACGGAATTTAATGAAAAGGAAGTAACTTTTTTTGAACCGGTAAAAAGCGGTTCGAATATTTGTCTTGCAGGAGAAGATATCAGACAGGGAGAGGTTCTGATGGAGGTTGGGACAAAACTGGAAAATGCACGGCTGGGACTTCTTGCTGCTCTTGGATATTTTGAAATTTCCTGTTATCGAAAAATTCGGTGTGTCATCATCAGTACGGGAAGTGAACTGGTTCCTGTGGATCATCCTCTGATTCCCGGTAAAATCAGAAATAGCAGTGCTTATATGATTCAGGCAGTTTTGCGCGAATGGGGGATGGAGTGTGATATCTACGGAATTGTCAGCGATAACAGCAGCCATATTGCCGGAGCGATTGATGTATGTGCGCAGAAATATGATGTGATTTTGACAACGGGAGGTGTATCCGTTGGAGATTATGATTTTTTGAATACGTCCCTGGAAGAACTTGGTGCGGAAATTTTATTGTGGAAGGTGAAAATGAAACCGGGTATGGCATTTGTGGCAGCGATGCATAAGGAAAAGCTAGTGCTTGCTCTGTCCGGAAATCCCTCTGCCGCTGCAGCGACGCTGTATCTGATTGGAGGGGCTGTTCTTTCTTATATGTCAGGAAAACGGGGACTTCCCTGGGAAAAAATCAAGGTGCGGATGTATCATGATTTCCCGAAGTCGAGTAAAGGACGCCGTTTTATTCCGGGAAGATTGTGTGTGAAGGATGGAGAGGCGTATCTGGATTCTTGTGTTGCGCAGGGAAATGGAATTTTAAGTTCCTGGCACAGCTGTAATGTGATTGGAGAAATTCCTGCTGGAACTCCTCCATTAAAAGCAGGAAGTATCATTGAAGGCTATTATTTTGTCTGAATTTGTTGTACAATAGAGGTGAAGGAAATTTGAAGAAAGAAAATATAACAGCGGGAATCCTTGCTGGCGGAAAAAGCAGCCGTATGGGGGAAAACAAAGCCTATCTGAAATTTCAGGATAAAAGTTTTCTGGAGATTGTGCTGGAAGCAACGAAAGGATTCGCCTGCCAGATTGTTTCTGTGGATGATGTTGGAAAGTATCAGGGAAAATTACCGGATTGCGTGACGATGGCACAAGACGAACTGCATGAAATCGGTCCTGTTGAGGGGATTTATCAGATTCTTTCTTGCATGACAACGCAGGCTGCCCTGATTACGGCAACAGACATGCCTCTTGTGACAGCAGAATTGTTTGAGCGAATGGCTCAGCAGTACGATGGAGAGGGCTGTCTTGTACTCACCTGTGAGGGAAAGCCACAGCCTTTGTGTGCGATTTATTCGAAAGATTGCCTGCCGGTGCTGGAACAGTTTCGCATCAATGGCATTCGCAAACCGAGGCTGGTGTTTGAGCAGATTCCAAGTAAATACCTTGCGATTGAGCAGCTTGGTTACGATGACTGTGCGGTATGTAATGTCAACACACCTGGAGAGTATAAGGTATTGAGAGAAAAAACAGAAAGTGGGAATAAAGGATGCATATCAATGAGCAGTACAGGCAGAAAGAATTAACAGAAGAGAAAGAATATCTTTTTATAGCGCGGGAAAAAAAACTGGAAGAAGAAAGCGGGCAGATTCTTTCGGAACATTTGATGGAAGTATATGTCAATGAAATTTTGACAATGAAATTGATTTGTATTCCT
Source organism: Lachnospiraceae bacterium (assembly GCA_022787145.1). Classification (GTDB taxonomy): domain Bacteria; phylum Bacillota; class Clostridia; order Lachnospirales; family Lachnospiraceae; genus JALFVM01. Next base: position 29,458 of record JALFVM010000061.1, read on the forward strand.
GAGTTTTTAACAGAACTGGTGCTTGGAAGGCTTTTTACAGGCGGAATCATTCGAAGAATAGAAGAAATTGAGTCGCTTTACATCTGTGAATCAGGAAATCGGGCAAAGATTTTACTGAATCATCAGAGAGAAGATCAAGATACAGAATATATTGAGACGACGCCAACCTGCTGTACTGGTAATCGCATACTCAATGATTATTTTGTGCATCATCAGGAGATGGCTGCTGTACAGTCGATTCCCTGGAAAGCTTCCTGGATTTTTCATCTTGCAGATGAATTTGAAAAAGATACACCTCTTCACAGAGAGACGACGGCGACACACAGCTGTTATCTTGCAAGAGGAGAAGAAATTCTTTTTCACTGTGAAGATATCGGAAGGCATAATGCGATGGATAAAGCGATTGGATATGCACTTCGTCACGGAATTGATTTGAGCGATTGTATTCTTTATACAAGCGGAAGAATTCCGACGGATATGGCGGAGAAGGCGGTAAGAGCCGGGGTGCCGATTCTGGCAGGAAAAGCGGCGGTTACCGCGCAGGCGATTTCTCTTGCCGATACATATGGACTGACACTGATTGGAATGGCAAAACAAAAATTTATGAAACAGTATGCGGGAATTGCACCGCAAAGCGAGGACAGATAGAGGGATGCATATGAGCAGAATACTGGCAGTGAGCGGAGTGAAAAATTCCGGAAAGACGACTTATATTGAGCAATTGCTTGCGTATCTTGGAAAAAGAGGGATGAAGACTGCTGTGATCAAACATGACGGACATGAGTTTGAGGCGGATGTTCCTGGTACCGATTCCTGGAAGTATCGAAAGGCAGGGGCCTACGGCTGTGCTGTGTATTCCGGAAGTAAGTTTATGGCGATCAGAGAATGGCCGCAGGAAAATCCACAGGCATTGATGGCACTGTTTCCAGATGCAGATTTGATTCTTCTGGAGGGATTTAAATATTCCGGCTATCCAAAGATTGAACTGGTGAGAAGTGAAATATCGCATGAGCCGGTTTGTCCGAGAGAGACTGTCAGAGCTTATGTGACCGATATCTGCGAGAAACTTCCGTGGATGGAGGCGGGAATTCCTGTATACCGATTTGAACAGATACAGGAGGTGGCGGAAGAACTTTTGATAAAAAAAGAATCATAATTATGATTACAGTGTCAAAAGGTATTCTCCACGTCATGCTTGCATGTAAGTGGAGATATACCTTATTGACACGCCCCCACATGAGCAAGAAGTGGGGCGGGGGCCCCATAGATTGCGAATGCGGGGGCAGGATTGTGGAAGTG
>JALFVM010000122.1 GCA_022787145.1 Lachnospiraceae bacterium
GATTACAGTGTCAAAAGGTATTCTCCACGTCATGCTTGCATGTAAGTGGAGGTATACCTTATTGACACGCCCCACATGAGCAAGAAGTGGGGCGGGGGCCCCATGGATTGCGAATGCGGGGCAGGATTGTGGAAGTGCGTAGCACGAAACAATCCGTAATCAAGCTTTTGACATCTAAATCATTTTATATTTTACAGATTCGAGAAAATACTGTATAAGAACTTCATATTTTCTTCGTTATCTTTGTATTCCCTTCCATGATTCGTTCCAGTCAGAACTCTTTTTCCATTCTGATAAGCCAAAAGCGTTGTAAATGTCACCGGATTCCATGCTTCCTTACTCAACGGAGTGGTTGAAAAAAATGCACTATCCTCCTTCTCCAGTTCATAGAGCGAATTTTGATAATTGGTATGCACATAAAAGAGTTCCCCGTCATACAGCATCAGATTCAGCTTATTTCCCTCCGCCATTTTTGCAATGACCAGATCAAGAAGTTCAAAGCGCTCCTCGGATTTCATCTGTCTTTGCAGTCGGCATTCCTCCTGATCAATCAGTTCTACCAGATACAAAAGAATGCGCTCGCTGTCCGTATCACCGTTTTGAATGCTTACATATTTATTCAATGGCTCATAATCAAAAATTGTGCCATTGTGAATCAATGTCCACAATCTTCCCGAATGATCTTTTTTTGTATATGGATGGCAATTTCGATACTCCACATTTCCAATCGTCGCATAGCGGATATGTGCAAAGGCATTTTTCATCTCAACAGGTACAGAAAGGCGCTCTTTCAGATAATTACTTTTGCTCGCCTGCATGGGCTCTTTTTCTACTTGAACCGTATTTCCACTCATACACGCCATTCCCCAGCCATGCGGATGTGCATGACTGTGAGAAAAAAATTCTTTCAGATACTCATTAATCTGGATATTCTGCTTTGAATTTACTCCAAATAATTCACACATGCTGTCTCTTCCTTTCTGTCCTTTTCTTCTGTTTGATTGCTCTATTTTCCCAAGATACGGGCATATTTTTCCGCCAACCGGATTCCATCCTTCACATAATCTTCTTCAAAAAGCTCCCGTACCTGAACGGCATATCGTTTCACTGGGCAAAACAGCTTCTCTTCCTGAAAACGTACAATCTCCACAAGCTCCTGATTTCCAAACTGACGAAAAAAGCGTTCCATCGAGGCCAGCATATGCAAAGCCGCATTTTTTACAGGCAATGCGCTGTTCCAGCCCAACTCAATACGGATACTGTCTTCCTCATACTTGGCAGCTCTTTTTGCATTCCGAATTGCCATTGTCTGTTCAAACGGAAGAAACTCCTCCTCCTTCAAAGACATCAAATACAACAAAAACAACTGCAAAAACTGCACATCTTCAATCCGGATTCCTACCGGCTCCAGAGGGTTGAGATCCAGCATTCGCAGTTCTATGTGATCAACTCCGAATGTTTTCAGACGTTCCAGCGTATTGATGCCCTGTGGTTTTAGCCGAACCGGATAATATAACTCCGCAGCTTCCTTGAGTTGTCCTGTTTTGATATAGCTTTCAATACTTTCTACATAACTTTCCAGACTTCCATATTCCAGTATCGGATTAAAATCATTCCAGTATCCAATCTTACTGCACCGCGGGGATGCCAGATTTTTCAAAACCGTTTTTCCCATTTCTTCCTGATGGAAAAAGGAACCATCAAAAACAGGGCTTGCCGCTGTCAGATAGACAATCAGCCAGCTGTATCTTGCCACTTTTTTCGCTAATTCCAGATAGAGGCTATTTTTATATTCCTGCATCGTCTCCATGCTGCTGTTCTCATATCCAGCTTCCAAAAGCGATTTTGCAAAAGAAAAATTGAAATGAATGCCGGAAAACAGCATTTTTCTTTTTCCATACTTCTCTGCCAGATATTTCCGGTACAGCGTCTTTCCATGAAGAGCTCCTTGATAATCTGCGATTGGAATATCCTTCTCTCCCAGTACATAGGGAGGATTTGAAAATGGCCACAGATATTCTTTTCCTGATTTCAGATTCAGCAATGTTTTTACTGCTTTCTTCTGCAGTGCTTCAAGCTGTTTCCATGCATCCTCTGCACTGTCTGCCACACCGGTAATCAATTCTGTCTGATTTTCACAAAAATCGCGTTCCATATGCGGCTCTCCCATAAAAGGATGTTTCGTATGTGACAAAAATCCCTTTGTTGTCACTCTCAGACTTTCTTTTTCCAGACCAAATTTTCCTTCCAACATATGCTGTTTTATATTCGGATTTTTAAAATCAAAACTCATATCTGCATCCCACTCTCTACCTTTTGTTAAATGTAATACATACCCTGATGATATTCTGTATAATCCAGATAATTTCTTCTCAGATCATCCAGAGTAACACTGTTTAACATCGTTTCTAACTGACGATTGATCGGATCAATGACAAGCGTCTGAATACTGCTGGCAATGCCTCCGCCATGACTGTCATCCGGCACTTCCTCTTCCTCAATCTCGTAGCTTCCGTCTAATACTTCAAGTATTCTCGAAACTGTAAGATCCTCTGGATCGACATTTAACCGATAACCACCCTGGGAACCTTTGATTCCTTTTACAATTCCGGCCCGTCTCAGACTTGCAAAAACCTGTTCCAGATATTGCGGAGAAATGCCATTTCGTTCTGCGATTGTTCCCAATACAACATGTTCACTCCCCGAATTTACAGAAAGATCAATCAAAGCCCTCAGTCCATATCTGCATTTTTTCGAAATTTTCATATTTTTCTCCATAGATTCCGGTTTCCATCGCACCTGAATCTTACCTGCCTCCATTTCCTAGCATTTTAATATGTTTTTATAGATTATATCCGTATTTTACCTATCTGTCAACTATGTTTTAAATTTTTTCAAAAAAACAACGCAGCCTCAATGGAGACTGCGCTGATGTACTATTCATTCCCTATTATTTGATTTCCATGATCCATCCTTCTGGAGCTTCCAGACGTCCCATCTGGATTCCAGTCAGTGTATCGTACAGTTTCTGAGTAATCGGTCCCATCTGGGTCATTCCGCTTGGCATGCAGATTTCTTTGCCATGATCAACAATCTTTCCAACAGGAGAAATAACTGCTGCTGTTCCGCAAAGACCGCACTCTGCCATATCTTTTACTTCCTCGAATGGAACTGGTCTCTCTTCTACTTTCAGTCCAAGATAATGCTCTGCTACATAAATCAGAGATCTTCTTGTGATAGACGGCAGGATGGTGTTAGACTTCGGTGTTACAACGGTATTGTCTTTTGTAATGAACAGGAAGTTTGCTCCGCCCGTCTCCTCTACATATGTTCTTGTAGCAGAATCAAGATACATATTTTCATCGTATCCTTCTTCATGAGCAGTCACGATTGCATGAAGGCTCATTGCGTAGTTCAGACCAGCTTTGATATGGCCGGTTCCATGAGGAGCCGCACGGTCAAAATCACTTACCTTGATTGTCAATGGTTTTACTCCACCTTTAAAGTATGGTCCTACCGGTGTTGTAAATGCACGGAACTGATACTCATCTGCCGGTTTTACACCGATGACAGGGTTTGTTCCAAAAATATATGGACGAATATATAAAGAAGCACCGGAACCATATGGCGGTACATAAGCTTCGTTTGCTTTTACCAGCTGGCGAATCGCATCCAGGAAACGGTCTTCCGGAAATGCCGGCATCTCCAGTCTCTCAGCGGAATCTTTTAATCTCTTTGCATTCAAGTCCGGGCGGAATACAACGGTACGTCCGTCTTCTGTTGTATAGGCTTTCATACCCTCAAAAACAGTCTGTGCATACTGTAAAACACCAGCACACTCACTGATTACAACTTTATCATCTTCGGTCAGACAACCGTCATCCCATGCTCCATCTTTATAATTGGAAACGTATCTTTTCTCTGTAGGCATATATGCAAATCCCAGATTGCCCCAGTCAATGTTCTTTTTTTCCATTTGTATGGCCTCCATTCTTTTTCCTAAAAACTTTATAACCTGCATTATAATACGAAAAGCTCTGTTTTTCAAGCCATCCGAGACATTTTAGCAGAGTAAAGTGCAATATTTTTTACTGTGAACAGTACAAACAGCAGCCAATATTTTTTTGACAGTCCCACTTCATAATGTTATAATTTTCAAAAAAAGGAAAGGGGCTGTTACATTATGGTTCGTAAAGCAAATATCGTAGAAGTAGAAGGTCTGGCAGGCGGCAAGGGCAAAGCCTATGTCAATCACATCATCAGCAAAGAGGAGCTGATGGGACACGGAAGAATGTATGCAAAAGTTGTTCTGCCTCCAGGTTCCAGCGTTGGCTGGCACCAGCATCTGAAAGAGACAGAGCCTTATTACATTTTAAAAGGCGAAGCTGATTTCATCGACAACGACAAGAGCGTGACAAAAGTAGGTCCTGGAGACTGCTGCATCATCGAAGTCGGACAGTACCACAGCATCGAGAACAATTCTGATTCTGATGTAGAATTCATGGCACTGATTTACAACGAGACAGGCGTTTTATCTTAATTCAAACAAAAGAACCCCGAAGACGGTGGCCATCGGTCACAATCTCCGGGGCTTTTTCAAGAGGGCAACTCTTAGTCGATTCCTACCATAACAGATGTAGCTTTTACAATCGCATATGCATCTTTGCCAACTTCAAGACCGAGATCTTTTACTGCTGCCATAGAGATTGTAGCAGATACAACGTTTCCGCCACCGATATCGATGGAAACGATTCCGTTTACTGCACCTTCTTTAATCTCAACTACTTTGCCTTTGAACTGGTTTCTTGCACTGATTTTCATTACTTTTTTACCTCTCTTTTTGTGTTTTTGTTATTTAATCGCACCTATCTTCCTGCATCTTTTTTATCGCAGAAGCATCAGATGCTCCTTCGGAAACTGCATGTAAGAAGGAAATTTCTCCTGACTTTCGGCCAAAAAGCTTTCCTTTTTCTTCATCCACCAGATCCGCTCCGATGATTCATCTTCTGCATTGCAAAAAAGAAACTGCTTTTCAAAAGGTGTTTCAGAATAACCCGCCTGTTTGATTTTCATCACATTCTCTCCGGTTTTATCCGGCAACGGAACTAGACGATGTCCGCGAATTCCGACATATCGAATATAGTCTTCTATTTTCTCTGCTGTTTTCAATCGTATTTTCCACGCAGTCGCATAGAGTTCATAATCACTGATTTTTTCAATCGGAGAAATATTTTTGCATCCAGTCAGCCGCGCAGCCTCCATATAACCGGGGTTTGCAAAAATCTCTGCCGTCTTTCCCTTCAGGATACAATTTCCCTCAGACAAAAGCACCATATGATCACAAAATTTAAACACTTCATCCCTGGAATGCGTTACCATAAGCACATCTCCCGAAAACTCGCGAATCAGCTCCAGCATTTCCATCTGCAGCGTATCCTTCAGGAAACCATCCAGCGCTGAAAACGGCTCATCCAGCATAAGAATCTGTGGCTCGCAAAGAAGCATTCTCGCCAGTGCCACGCGCTGCTGCTGACCACCTGAAAGCTGGGATGGATAACGCTTTTCCAATCCTGTCAGCTGGAACTTTTTGATATATGACTCAATTTTTCTTCTTTTTTCTTCTTTTTTTCCGGGCATCGCAATCGAAAGATTTTCCTCTACCGTCATCGTAGGAAACAATGCATAATTCTGGAACAAGTAACCAATACGCCTTTGCTGAACCGAAACATCAATCTTTTTCTCCGAATCAAACAATACCTGTCCATTTAATACAATTCTTCCCTCTGTAGGTTTTTCAATCCCGGCAATACACTTTAACGTCATGCTTTTTCCGCATCCGGATGCACCGAGAATTCCCATACATCCGCCATCTGTTGTAAATTCTGTATCGAGACAGAATCCTGAAAATTTTTTGCGGATACTTACTTCTAATGCCATGTTACATCCACCTGTTTACATTTTTTATATTTTTGCCTGATACAAAGTTGATCAATGCCACGATCACAAAAGAAATCATGACGATGACACAAACCCAGAAACCGGCAACATCCCAGTTTCCTGCCGCAACTTCCGAAGCAATGGCAACAGACACGGTTCTCGTCTTTCCGAGAATGTTTCCTGCCAGCATGGAGGTCGCACCGTACTCCCCGATTGCTCTTGCAAACGCCAGCACTGTTCCGGAAGCTAACCCAGGTCCAGCCATAGGAACAACAATCTTCCAGAAAATTTTGCGTTCCGACATTCCCAAAGTCCTGCCCGCATAAATCACATTCACATCCACCTGCTCAAACGCTGCTCTGGCATTTCGATACATCAGTGGAAACGCAATTACAAGAGCCGCAATTACACATCCAGGCCAGGTCTGCACAATCTTAATGTCAAATTGTGTCATCAAAAACTTACCGAACGGACGACGCAGACTAAACAACAGAAGCAGAAAGAAACCAGCAACCGTAGGCGGCAGCACCAGCGGAAGCGTTAAAATTCCATCCACAACTACCTTCGCCGTATTGTTCAACCGCATAATCATCCTTGCAGCTGCAACGCCAAGAAAAAATGCAAAAATGGTAGCCAAAATTCCCGTCTTTAAGGATATAAAAAGAGGGCTCCAGTCAATATTCTTCATTATTTCAAGCATATTCGGCACCCCCTTTGTCATTTATTTACTTTTCAATTATATACTGAAAATACTATTCTGTAAACTGTTTAAATCCTGCCTGTACAAATAAATCCATCGTAGCTGCATCTGTTGTCAGATAATTAAGGAATTCTTCTGCTGCTTTTGTTTCTGCCTCAGAAGCCTGCTCATCTTTTACCTGTCCTACTGGATAAATAGCCTGAGATACCTGATCTGCGGTAGCCTCTGCAATGATCTCAACATCATCCGGCATAGAAGCTGCATCTGTCGCATAAACAACACCAACCTCATTGCTTCCCTCTGCAACTGCTGTCAGTACAGCTGTTACGTTCGCGCCTTCGTTGATCTCCATTGCCATTACCTGATCTAAAATTCCAATATTGGTAAACAGCTCTCTTGCATACTGTCCAACCGGCACATCTTCACCTGCCAGAGCAATGCTGGAAGCTTCTGTGATATTATCAAAACCAGTAACAGCTGTCTCTGCACCTGTCGGTTTGATCAGAACAATTTTATTTTCCAGAAGATTTACAACAGAACCATCTACAATATAACCGCCTTCACTTAACGCATCCATCTGTTTTGTTGCAGCAGAGAAGAAAATATCACACTGCGCGCCTTCTTCAATCTGTGTCTGCAAAGTTCCGGAGCTGTCTGCATTATAAATGATGTTTACATTCGGATGATCTTTCTCATAGTTCGCTTTGATCTCCTCCATGGTGTTTTTCAGGCTGGCAGCGATAAATGCATAAACATCTACTTTTTCCTCTTCCGCTGCTTCTTCAGCAGGAGCTTCTGTCTCCTCTGCCTCTTCCTCTGCCGGAGCCTCTGTCTCTGCTGCTGTTGTATCAGCAGCCTCCTCTTTTGATCCTCCGCATCCAACCAGCGAACTGATTCCCAATGCTGCTGTCAATAAAATTGCTAAACTTCTTTTTTTCATACGTTTCCCCTTTCCTATCAATAGTTTTGTTCATTATTGTTTAGTTTTGTTCTTATTTATTAATTTTAATTCAGTTTCATTCAATTGTCAACTGTTATATGTTTTTTCATTGTATTTATTCTAAAAAAACAAATAATAAATACAATTGACAAACTTAATCAAAATAGAGTACTTTAAGATTAAGAAAAAACAAAACCGAAAAGAAAGAAAGGATTCTATGGAAAAAATCTATACTGCACAGGAAATTGCAGAACAATTAAAAATCAAAAAAACAACCGTCTACGAGCTGATCAAACGAGGAGAACTCCAGGCCACCAAAGTCGGCAAGCAGCTCCGCATCAGCCAGCAGCAGCTCGACGCTTATCTTGGTGCTTCCCAACAGCCCACACCAAAACCTTTGGCCACAGAAAAAAGCACTCCAATCCGCGCGGCATCAGATTCCGCGATTCTTCAAATAGACTACCTGCAAAACGACAGCGGACTCATCATCAGCGGACAAACAGCTCAGATCATCGAACTGTTAAAAAGCTGCATGGAAGAATCGGGAGACAGCTATCCCATGCTGCATTCCTATATGAACAGCTATAACAGTCTTTACTCTCTGTATTTTCAGAAAACGCATCTGGCACTGTTATGTCTTCCATATAAAAAGGACGGCACACGGGATCATCGACTGATTACGGGAATGCTCCCAGGAATGTCTGTCTGCCTGACGACTCTGTGCGATCTTTGGCTTGGCATTTATGTAAAAAAGGGAAATCCCAAACGTATTTCAGGACTTCCCGATTTCTGTCGTTCTGATGTGATTACAGTCAATCGTGAACGTGGCTGTGAATGCCGCATTCTTCTGGATGATTTTCTGAAGGAAACAGGTTACAAATCCCCCCAGATTGACGGATACCAGAAAGAAATGCTGTCGCATCTTTCCGTTGCCAATGCTGTCTCTTCTGGACAGGCAGATGCAGGCATCGGTGATCTTTCACAGTTAAACGCCTGTCCCGATCTGGAGGGGATTCCTCTGGTCCGCGCAAGTCTGTTACTGGTATGCGATTCCTCTTTACAGCAGCATCCTGCATTTCCCGCTATACAGCGTGCAGTATCCGCCGAAAGTTTTCGCAGCGCCCTGAAACATTTTGGCGGATACGATACCTCCCGCACGGGAGAGCTGATCACCTTATAACCTTTTGCATCCTGCTATTTCATAATTTCGGCGAAAACATCCACATATTCGCCAAATACTTTTAATGCATCATTCACCGGCTGCGGGCTTGTCATATCCACACCACACAGCTTCAGAAGATCGATGCAGTCCATACTGGAGCCTCCGCTCAGGAACTTTTTGTAGTTCTCTACAATTCCAGGCTCTCCTGCCAGTATTTTGCTGCTGATGGCAATGGCAGCTGAAAATCCGGTGGCATACTGATACACATAAAACGGCGTGTAAAAATGTGGAATCCGGCTCCACTCCATCGCAATCTGTGAGTCATGCACAATCCCATCGCCAAAATACTGCTGGTTCAGTTTGTAATACGTCTCACAGAGACCATCTGCCGTCAGACTCTCGCCGTTTTGCACCTGCTCATGCACAATTTTCTCAAATTCTGCAAACATGGTCTGGCGATACAGCGTGCCCTTAAACTGATCCAGGAAATAGTTTACAAGATACGCTTTTTCCTGATCATCTTGGGCATGCTCCAGCAAATAGTGAATCAGCAGCGCCTCATTACAGGTAGATGCCACTTCTGCCACAAAAATCCGATATCCGGCATAAGGATACGGCTGTGTTTGATCCGAATAATAGCTGTGGATGGCATGTCCCATTTCATGGGCAAGTGTAAACACATGATTGAGGCTTCCGTTGTAATTCAACAATACATACGGATGTGTGCCGTAAGCGCCCCAGGAATAGGCGCCGCTTCGCTTGCCCTGATTTTCATAGACATCAATCCAGCCACCGGAAAATCCTTCTTCCAGAATCTGCGCATATTCCTCTCCAAGCGGAGCAAGACCTTTTTTTACAATCTCCTTTGCCTCCTCAAACGAATATTTTTTCTCTGCCTGTTTCACAAGCGGAACGTACACATCGTACATATGCAGTTCATCCACACCCATAATTTTCTTTCTCAAATCTACATACTGATACATTTTCGGCAGATTTTCATGTACCGCCTCAATCAGTCTGTCGTACACTTCAAGCGGAATGTGGCTGTAAGAAAGTGCTGCCTCGCGTGAGGAACCATAGTGGCGCATATCCGCAAAGAAAAGTTCCTGCTTGACATTCGCATCAAACGCAGCCGCCAGCGTATTTCTGTGTTTTTCATAAGCCTCATACAAAGTCTCAAAAGCTTCACGGCGTACATTTACATCCTTACTTTCCAGAAACTGAATATATCTGCCGTGACTAAGCTGCACTTCTCTTCCATCCTCGTCATGCACAGTTCCAAAATCAATATCTGCATTATTGAACATCTGAAAAATATTCTGCGGTGCTCTTCCCAGTTCATACACCTTCGCAAGCACAGCCTCCATTTCCTTTGACAGAATGTGCTCTTTCTCTCTGAATTTCTCATCAATGTAACGTTTGTACAGACACAGTTTTTCTTTCTCTTCCAGAAATTTCTGCAGCTTTTCCTGAGGAATCTCCAGAAGTTCCGACTCCACAAAGGAAACTGCGTCTGAAAGTGCACTCATCAGAGACTGTGCTCTTCCCGCCATCTTCTGATACGTTCCGTTTCCCATATCCTCATGGTTTTTCTGGTTTGCATAGACATAAACATTTTCCATAAGCATATTCAGTCGATCCTGCTCTGTAAGCACCTGATACAGCTGTTCGGCACTGTCTCCCATAGTTCCCTCGTACTTGGAAAACTCCTGCATCTGTTCTTTCAGCTTCTGAAAATCCTGCTCCCACAATTCATCGGAAGCATACAGATCTTCGATTTGCCACTGGTCTTCCTTTTTCATCTCACATCTTGCTGGAATCTTTCCACCATTGTTCATAATTATCACTCCTCATATCTTTTTACCATAGTATATCACAAAAATAGATACTTGTATTTTCTACATTGCTCCATTAATATATCAAATACTCTGTTTTTTATCTCCTCTGAATAAAAATTTTCTTGTTCTAACAATTTTTCAATATCTTTTTTTGAAAATCTGAAAGTAAATTGCTGTCCATACAATGATTCTACTGTCTCCAACTGTATATCAAAATCTGATGCAAAAGTTTTTGCACTGACATTTTGCATTAACTCATATATATCCATTTCCATAGGATAATCTAACGTTGTATCCGATAATAAAGAAGCACCGTGATCAAAAAATGGACAATAATGGAATGTTTTTGTCTCATCCATCAGCACAGCAATATTATGAAAATGTCTGTCTTCATTCAGAAAAAATGCATCTATCGTCATTAATTTACATAGATATTGTCCAAAATACTCTAATCCAGTTATCCGCACAATTTGATCTACAAGAAACTGAACTCTATTTTCATAATCTTCTATTTGAAACATACATTTACTAAGGCTCTGTCCCCTCACCATCTGAAACAATCGTTCCAGAGTAATAAGACTCCATCCATTCGGCAAAAAATTCTGACTGCGACAACCACGATATTTCACATAACGATACTTTATCTGTTCTGTATCATATAAAACATATTCTCGTTCATGCAAGGAACTTTTTTGAAGAAGACGTGATACTATATACTCACTCAAGCCTTCATAGCCTGTATAATCTGCTTTATACCATATATTTTTATTTAACCACTTTAATTGATTTCCTTTTGAAGATTGTCGGTTTTCTGTTTTTATATCGCATTCAAATAATTCTATCAACTTTATCACCTCACAATTTTAATCCAAAATAAATCTTCTGCCATTTTTCCCTGTGTTTTTTCTATAATCATAAAAGGATCATAAAATGGCAAATCCAACTCCTTTAAAATAAGTTTCATTTTATCTCTGCTTCGCGGAAAACATCGTGATTCTAAAAAATCCTCATACATTTCAAAATCGGGATGCTCCTCCTTTCCAAAAGCCCGCATAATATAATCATTTGTATAATTATATACTTCTACTTTTCGATTTCTTTCATCCACATCAATAATCGTACAAATTTCATTTTTGTACATATACAAAAGGCGTAATGGATATTTCTTTTGCGGCAGTTTCAATCGTTCGGCTATCCTGGTATCCATATTTAATATCTTAACCAAAGTAACAATAGGACCTGTAATCGGCTTTTTACTGCTTTCCCAGCGTTCAATTGTTTTGACAGAAACATGAACAAGTTCTGCAAATTCCGTCTGTGTCATCTTTAGTTTTTTTCTGATTGTCTTTATTTCATTTCCTTCCAGATATTCTGAAACAGCAAACCTTTCCATTTTTTCACTCCATAATTTCTCTTTCTTTTTAGTATACCCTTAAAATAAGGGTATGTAAACAAAAAATACCCTTATTTTAAGGGTATTTACATTTCTATCTCTCACCAAAATTTTTTTCTTGACAATTCCTGTCTCTTTATGTATTATTGTATTAATTCATTAATACAATAAGTCAACGGAGGTGATTGCATGTCATGGAATCTGGATTCCAGCCGCCCCATCTACCTGCAGATTGTGGAGCGGGTTTCTCTGGATATTGTTGCAGGAAAATATCTACCCGGCGATAAACTGCCGTCTGTTCGTGATCTGGCAGCCGAAGCAGGCGTAAACCCCAATACCATGCAGAAAGCATTGTCCGAGCTTGAGCGAAACGGTCTGGTACATTCGCTCAGAACAAGCGGACGTTTTATTACGGAGGATAAAGATATGATTGAACAAATGCGAGAAGAACTGGCGACCACACAGATTCAGGAATTTCTGGACAAAATGCGCCAGATGGGATTTGACCAGAAAAAAGTCATACAGCTCATTGAAAAAATGTTGAAGGAGGATGCGTCATGAGTACCATATTTGAATGTAAAAATCTGACTAAAACTTATGGCAAAAAGATAGCTTTGGACCATATCAACTTATCATTGGAATCAGGAAGAATCATCGGTCTGCTCGGTCCGAATGGAAGCGGCAAGACAACTTTGATTAAATTGATCAACGGTCTTTTAACCCCCAGCGAGGGAACGCTTCTGATTAACCACATGGTTCCCGGTGTTGCCACAAAAAAGATTGTCTCCTATCTTCCGGAGAGAACTTATCTCGATGAGACACAGAAGGTATCCGATGCAATCGCTTATTTTGCTGATTTCTATGAAGACTTCGATCCCAGCCGCGCCAAAGATATGCTGGATAAACTAAACATTAATCCGTCTCTTCGCATCAAGACACTCTCAAAGGGTACAAAAGAAAAGGTTCAACTGATTCTTGTCATGAGCCGCCGTGCCAAGCTCTATTGCCTTGACGAGCCGATTGCCGGTGTAGACCCGGCTGCCCGTGATTATATCCTGAATACAATTATCAATAATTATGAGGAAGATGCGACCATTTTATTCTCAACCCATCTGATTTCCGATGTCGAAAATATTCTCGATCATGTCATTTTTATTCAAAACGGTAAGATTCGTCTCCAGGCCGATGTGGATGATATCCGCTTTAATCAGAAAAAATCAGTAGACGAACTCTTCAGGGAGGTGTTCAAATGTTAAAAAAACTGTTGAAATATGAATGGAAAACTGCATCCAAAATGCTCCTTTTGATGCATGGAATCGTACTTTTGATGGCGATTTTTGACCGTATTACCCTGCAGCTGAGCGGTGGTATGGGAGAGAGCGGCAGTTATATTCTGGATACCGTCAACGCACTGCTGATGTTTGCCATGGTCATGGTAATTGGAAGCGTCTGCCTGTTTACCTATGTATATCTTGCCTACCGTTTTTACAAAAATGTATTTACCGACCAGGGGTATCTGACAAACACACTGCCGGTAACTCCGACACAGATTATTCTTTCCAAAGGTATCTGCTCGGTTGTATGGATGGTCATCGATGCACTTGTTTTGATTCTCGCCATTTGTATTCTTGCAGGGCATAAGGAATTTTTCGCAGATCTCGGTGATATACTGGGAGAGCTGATGAAAATTTTTGCACGCCCAGATCCTACCTGCTGGATTACACTGATCATTCTAATTCTCGCTCCATTTGTCACAACCATACAGCTTTATTTCTGTGTGGCAGTCGGAAACCTGTGTAAAATTCACAAAGTTCTCGGAAGCATCGGCGTATACATTGCGACCTACATCATACAACAAATTACAGGACTGATTATCCTGGTTGCAACAAACTTTGACCCTGTTACTTCTACTGTCACAACAGAGTCGGGGCTTCACGTGGCTCTCTCAGATATGATGTTCAGCCCTATGCTGTTATCTCTGATTTTCTCTGTCGTATGCGCTGTCCTGTTCTGGTTTGGATCTAGATATATCATGACAAAACGGCTGAATCTGCAATAATTTTTTATATCGTGAGAAATATCACAGACAGCGCAGTCAAAATCGTGTAAAATAGAATGGTATATTTTAACCTGTTTCTTATTACGATTTTCAGGAGAATACCATGATGCCAAACAGACAATCCGCCCTTTCCTGGGTTTTGGAATACGCCAGCGAACATACAAAACAGGAATTTTTTCAATTGGGGAAGGTCATCTCCTTCCCCCGCAAAACCCTCTGCATCCGTGCAGGTGAGGATATTTCCAATATTTTCTTTATCCTAGACGGCAAAGTTCAGATTTACAACCTGACCAAATGCGGCAAGAAAAAAATTTTGTTTATCCTTGGCAGACACAGCATTGCCAACGAAAGCCTGTTGTCAGCCTCCAGCACAATCTACTGTGAAACACTGGAGCCATGCCACTTCTTTGTGATTCGTCAAAAAGCGCTTCTTAACCTTATGGAGAAGGATTTCGGACTTACGAGGAGGCTGCTGCAGTATCAGGAACGAAAAATATGGCGGCTGCAGCATCAGCTCAAAAATACCGTTGGAAGTATCTATCTGGAGCGAAAGCTGGCCGCCAAACTCTGGAAGCTTTCCAGAGATTTCGGAACGCCCACCGACAAAGGCATCATGATTGATCTCGATATCAGTATTACTTTTCTGGCAGATTTACTGGGTGCGCCTCGCGAAACGACCTCTCGCACCTGCAAAAAGCTGTCCGAATATGGACTGATTGCTCTGCACAAACGAAGAATCTACGTCATCGACAAAGAAAACATGGTCTGTTTTTACAAAACAGGAATTCCACCGATTCCGTGATACCCGTCACGGAATCTTTTTTTATTTTCCTTTATGATAGAGATACTACAAAACGAAATCATATGCAAAGGAGTAAACACATGGGATATCAATTAAGTCGAACCACCGCCGATGATATTTTCAAACAGCTGAAAAAAGATTATCGTATTTTCGCCCCCATGGTCTTTCCCGGAGAAGGATGCTATTCCGACACCGATGTGATCCGCTATGGTGAGGCAGAAACACTGCAGGACATCGAATTTGAGCGCAAATCCGATTACTCATTCAAAGAAGCTCTGTTTCCAATCAACGAAACCCTCTTCTATTTTACCGAAGAAGAAACTTCTGTTCCTGCTCTTCCAGACAAAGGAATCCTGATTTTCCTGCGAAGCTGTGACATCCACGCGCTCAAAAGACTGGACAGCATTTATCTGAACAATGGTCCGGAAGATTTCTATTACAAACGCCTGCGTGAAAAAGCAAAATTTGTGCTGATAGGCTGCAGCAGTACCTGCGCGAATGGCTTCTGCGCAAGCCTTGGAACCAACCAGACAGAGGATTACGACCTGTACCTGAAAATCAGTGATTCCACCGTACTGGCAGACTGCAAATGCGAAGAACTGGCAAAATACTTCGCAGATGCCCCGAAGGAAGATTGTGTGTTTTCTCCTGACTATGCAGCAGAAAATCAGGAAAAAGTTACCCTTCCCAAAAAACTGTCCGTGGAAAGCTATAAAAATCCTGTCTGGGATGAGTACACGAGTCGCTGTATCGGCTGCGGCAGATGCAACTTCGTCTGTCCGACCTGTACCTGCTTTACGATGCAGGATATCATCTACCGCGACAATGCCAACGTCGGAGAACGCCGCAGAGTCTGGGCCTCCTGCCAGGTAGACGGCTATACCGATATCGCCGGAGGAGGAAGCTTCCGCAAAAGTCAGGGAGAGCGTATGCGATTTAAAGTGATGCACAAACTGTACGATTTTGAAAAACGTTTCGGATTCCCGATGTGCGTAGGCTGCGGCAGATGTGACGCCGTCTGTCCGGAATATATTTCCTATGCAAATCTGATCAATAAACTGGCAAAGGAGGAACCATGCGAATGAAGAACGAATACATCCCTTTTCCATCTGAAGTAAAAGAAATTATCCGTCACACAGACATTGAATACACATTCCGCATGAGCTACTCCGGAAACGTGCTGCCTGGACAATTTTTCGAGGTTTCTATTCCAAAATACGGAGAAGCTCCGATTTCCGTCAGCGGCATCGGTGAAGGCACCGTGGACCTGACCATCCGCAAAGTCGGCAAAGTTACCAACCAGATTTTTGAAAATTATGTCGGAAATACGCTTCTGATGCGCGGACCCTACGGCAATGGGTTTGACATCGCCAACTACAAGGGCAAAGAGGTGATTATCATTGCAGGCGGAACCGGTCTTTCCCCTGTCAAAGGCATCGTGGACTATTTCTCAAGCCATCCGTCAGAAGCTGCCAGCACAACCTTGATCGCAGGCTTCAAATCTCCAGACGATATTCTGTTTCGCCAGGACTTTGAACAGTGGAAGCAGACACTCCAGGTCATCCAGACCGTAGACAACGCTCCGGAAGGCTATGAAGGCCCTGTCGGAATGGTCACAAAATACATTCCGGATATTCCCATCGCCAACATCGAAAACACGGCATTTATCGCTGTAGGACCTCCGATCATGATTAAATTCACGATTATGGAGATCTTAAAGAGAAATGTTCCGGAAGAAAATATCTGGATTTCCCACGAGCGAAAAATGTGCTGCGGACTTGGAAAATGCGGTCACTGCAAGATTGATTCCACCTACATCTGTCTGGACGGTCCCGTATTCAATTACGCACAGGCAAAACATCTGGTGGATTAGGAGGTGCAACATATGAGTTTGGATATTAATACAAAAAAAGCCAAAAAGAATGCGTTTCGAATCAGCAAAGAACGAGGCATCGGCGCCTCACGTATCCGTGTCCCCGGCGGATATCTGAAGGCCGAAATTCTCGGTATGGTACAGGAAATTGCAGAAAAGTACGGCAACGGAATCGTACATCTGACTACACGCCAGGGATTTGAGATTGAAGGAATTCAGTTAAAAGATATGGATGCCATCAATGAGATGCTACAGCCGATCATCGAACTGCTCGACATCAACCAGGCAGAACCCGGCACCGGATACCCGGCTTCCGGAACAAGAAACGTATCCGCCTGCATCGGAAACAATGTCTGTCCGTTTGCCAATTACAACACCGCGAATTTTGCAAAACGAATCGAAAAAGCAATTTTCCCAAATGATCTGCATTTTAAAATTGCACTGACCGGCTGCTCCAACGACTGTGCCAAGGTTCGCATGCACGATTTCGGCATCATCGGCATGACCATGCCGCAGTACGATCCGTCACGCTGTGTCAGCTGTCAGGCCTGCATGAAAGGATGTAAGAGTCTTTCTGTCGATGCCCTTCGCATGGAAAACTACAAAATCATCCGTGATGAGGAAAAATGCATCGGCTGCGGTGTCTGCGTCACGAAATGCCCGACCCGCGCTCTCACAAGAAGCAAACAGAAATATTACAAGCTGACACTGATGGGACGCACCGGTAAGAAAAATCCACGTCTTGGACAGGATTTTCTAATCTGGGCAGATGAGGATAGCATTGTAAAAATCATCCTCAACACGTATCGCTATGTCAAGGAGTACATCTCACCGAATGCTCCAGGCGGCAAAGAGCACATCGGTTATATCATTGACCGCACAGGCTTTGCCGAGTACAAAAAATGGGCATTGGAAGGCGTTGAACTTCTCCCTGAGACAATCATGAAAGACAATCTCTACTGGGGCGGCATTCATTTCGACCGTTAAAAAGCCCATTATTAAGGGTGCAGCAATCACGCAGCACCCTCTTATTTTTCTGTTTCCAGATTAAATCATTTTACAATTTTTACTTTTTTTGTTTTACTCCAGCCTGAATAAACCTTCTGTTTATTCACAATTTTATAGCTTCGAACTCTTACATAATAGTATTTTCCCTTAGACAGCCTTGTAATATATTTGGACACCACCTTACTGCCTGAATATGTTTTTGTTTTTGCATTATGGAAATTTGCAGATAAAGCATATTGCAGCTGCGTGCCGGAACATTTCTCATTTTTGTTCCATTTCACATAAATGCTCCGAGATCGCACATTTACTGCTTTTAATACTACCGGCGTCTTTAAGACCAGAATTTTTCTGGCAGAACTGTACGCACTCCATATATGATATTTTTTACTGTATGCTTTTATCCGATATGAATAGCTTTTCCCTGGCTTTGCTGTTTTGTCTATATAAGAAAGTTTTGCAGTTGCATTCACCAAAACTTTCCATTTTCCATCCGTCATTCTATATATTCGATAGCTGTCTGCATGCTTCATCTTATTCCAGACAAGCGTCACCCCCGAACTGACGACTGATACTTTCGATATTCCCGGGATTCCAAATACCTGAAGTCCGCAGTTGGTACAAATTCCCGTTTGAAAGTGATGACCAACAGGCAAAAGAGTTCCAAACACTCTGTCATAATACGCCAAGGCAGAACTTTGCTCCGGTGCTTCTGCTGCTGCCACATATTCCACTTTTCCTTTTTCCTCGCAGCCTGCCTCCAGCAATATTGCTTTGCGAACTGTGCAATTTATTATTTTTTGGCTTCTACAGTTCTCATTCCCGCAATCAAAGACCGCTTTGCAGTGAAAATCCGAATCCCATGTAAATACCGGTTTTTTATAAGAATGGCCAGTCGCCGCAATTGGTGTAAAAGCCTTTGATTCATAACGAGCCCCTGCATATTCAGCAAAAACAACATGTGCTGTTTTTCCTTCTCTTTCACAGGAAGGTTCCTCCAATACAAAAGACGTAACCGTTCCAGACAAAAGCTTTCTGTCCGCACACTGGCTGCAGATCAGATAGAAAAAAGCATCCGTATATTCTTCAGAACTCCATTGTGCAACACAATCTTCATACTCATGCAAACAGCCTCCAGCAACATAATCCGAATCTGCAACAACATAAGAAATTATATAATCAGAATTGTTGTCCACTGCATGTTCCGCAAATGGATTTCCCTTTAAAAACCAGTGATAATCACCGGTATCTCCCGCATCCCAGGTAGCATCCACATAATAGTAGACTCCCTCTATTCTTACGATATTCCATCCATGAGGCGTCGAGTAAGAAATCCCCGACACTAACCGGCAATCAATTCCCAATTCCAGAATCATCCGGTAAAACAAATTCGCATATCCCTGACATACTGCTGTACCATCGCAAAGAGCAGCATATGCCGTATATTTTAATTTATAATGATAATTTTTTAAATGCGCATAATCATACATCACATGTGAAGTAATATAGTCATAAACTGCAAGAATTTTTTCATAATCACTTTTTCCATCCAATTCCATATGTGATAAAACTGTATCAACCTGCTGATTCACATAAGCTTCCTGCTCGAAAGTCGTATAATACCGAAAAGAATATGTGATAACATAATAAAACTGATCCTCTTTGCTGATTCCCGTTATCTGTGCACTCCAGGATTCATACTGCCACCTTAGATAATCTCCCTCAACCGCACATCCGGTATGCGACATGGCAGTCTTTACGATTTCATTTGCAATCGTCTTCGCATACTCCTCACTTTCATCCTCACACAAGAAGGCAATCGAAAACGTATTCTCCCTGTTTACCAGATGCTGCCGCACTCTTAATGCAGCACTTTCCAATTCTGTAAAGCAGTCTGAATCAACATAAATTTCTTCCTGCGTTTTCGCATCTTCCCCCAGACACTCTTCCTCTGGCTCCTCCTCACTGTAAAGAGGATTAAATTCACGAATCTCCATGCGACAACAAACCGTTTCCTCCGCAACCTCCTGTGGCACTTCCATATCGTCCTGAATGACTACGTCTGCCCAGATTTTCATTGGATTTTTCACAGACATCAAAAAAAACACAACGCTTGCAATCACTATAAAATTCCATTTTTCTTTCATTTTCATCCTGTCTTCCTCCAGAATCTGCCAATCTAGTCACTGCTTCAGTCTTATATGGATCTATTGAGAAAAATTGTTTCCGTTATATGATATACGACCGGGAATTTCCTCCCGGCCATATTCATTTTTTGATGCTAAATAATCACAGACAATCCTTTATGCAGCATCCTGAATAATCACATCAACCTCTTGTGTATCTGGCTCACTTTCAGGCGTTTCTTCAAGGATTTCCTCTTCCATCACATTTTCTTCACCAGCATCCTCTTCCATCACATTCTCCTGTGTATTTTTCAGTGATTCTTTTTCTTTACAGGAATCTGTAATTATGTTGATAGCTGCTTCTTCGCTGAGAACTGGTGTCATTCCCGGTACTGCGAGAAGCGTATTTGCCCTGCTTCCTACATCTCCAGGATATTCCTGATAAGACATGGTATTGACCGGCGTAATCCTATTCGTTGCAGCGTCATAGTCAAATACATGCCACAAAGTACCGCCAACACCAACAGGAACATTAAACTCCTCAATCAGACGGTTCGACTCATATACACGAACCTTTGCACCTGATGCTGACAGCTTCGTAGATTGATTGTCATAACGGTTTGTATAATCATGAACGTAATAGCTGTACTGAAGTCCTGTATGAAGTTTTACAATCGTAGTTGTTTCCGGTCCATAGGAACTTGTATCATCCAAATCCAGATTCGCCAGCATATCCTCATAATTCTCCCAGGCAGACTTATCCGAATAATAAACATGGAAGATATCTGTTCCATTATCGGATCTCGGACCAATCAGATGGGAATCCAGATCATACGGTGTCTCACCCCAGGTAAGAACAATCGTCAGATAAGCACCATCCATCTCCACATTTTCCGGTGTGAGACTGATTCGCTGACTGGTATATTCGCCGGAAACAATCGCAACATTCATAGCCGACTCAATGAAGTCATCTGCGGTTGCCACAAGTGTATAATTGCCCGGAAGCAGTTCAATCTCATAATCATAAGAAGCAGTTCCGCTCTCTACCACTTCGCCAGTCACATTGTTCCATCCTTTTCGCACGGTATATTGTACGCCACTTAAGCTTTCTCCGGTGATGGAATTAATAATGTCACCACTTAAATATCCAGGCTCTTCCTGATCACGTTTCACCATCAGATAGTTCTCAATGTATGTCACACGGTCAGCAACGACTGTAATTTCTGAGCTCGTATACGTCTTATAATCAGTTGCAGATACTTTAATCACGTAATTGCCTTTATGCAGGCCATCAATTCGATAAATTCCCTGACTGTCCGTATAAGCGACGCCAGCTTCTACACCCTCTGCATCAGAAACAACCACGCGAGCATTTGCAATCGGTGTTCTGTTAGAAGCGTCCAAAATGCCTCCTGTAATATCTCCGGAACCGATTGTACACTCCTGTTTATATTGGAAATTTTCAAAATGAGGATTCCATTTTAAATTGCTTCCAGGCCCTTTATCGGTAAGATCCCATCTGATTGTCAGATGACATACACTTTCCAGGAACTTGCCAACCATAGTATCCGTATTCAATCCAAACGATTTATACAGAGAAATATTTGCATCCACACAAAGGATTCCCTCCGCAGCATGCCATGTGCCGCTTGCCTTCACCTGAGGTCCAACCTGGAAATCAACACCTACCAGATCAAAATGGAGAGCACAAATGTTAAATCCTATCTGTGCACCAATCTTTCCATTGCCGGAAATGCTGACCGGATCGATAGACTGTGAGAAATCTTTGATAAATCTTCCGGCGCCATTGCTGTATCTATATCCAACGGTGGTATTTGCTGTATAGACAATCTTAATCTCTCCGCTGGCTTCATAAAACATAGAAAAAACAATTTCACCCGTCATACCAGTCGTTCCAATGTGAATCGGAACACGTCCAAGTTCTTTTACATTGCTTACCTTCTCGATTGTTCCGGATGCATGAGTAATTGTCTCAGACTTTTCAATGCCAACGCCACCTTTAATCTCTGCAGTTGCAGTTACTGACATAATAAAGTCATTGACTTTAATACCACTGAGGCCAAAATTTGCATCCAGTTTACAGGTAATATCCGGAATCGTAATCTCAACTTCAGCTCCCAGTTCTGCTCCATGCCCAAGATCCACACCGTCTCCGATATCAAACTTCAGCTTAGCCGGAAGCGCAACGCTTCCTCCGATGGTTCCATCCAATGTATCTAACGGTTCATACGTATAACTTACTCCAGAAGCAGGCTCGACCTGATCAGCATCTGCGGCACATGCTCCTTCAAAGTCAATGGATTCAAAAACTTCTGAAATCTCCTCAGGCTGCACTGCAGTAATAACGCAATTGCCGGCTGCATCCTTGACAACTGCTGTTGCCCGAAAAGCAAGATCGGTATCAAACTGTTTGTTTGCAGGAAGAATAAATATATTTCCAACGGAAACATTCACTCCCTTCGCATTCTTTTGAATAACGATCGTATAAGTGCCGTCTGCGTTTTGTGTCACCTGATAACCGTCGTCTTCCTTTACAGGAGTCTCTACAACACCAGGAACATATTCTACCTTAGAATCATAATTTTCATCGATGACAACTGCATCATTCTGACTATCTATCACGCGGAATGCCTGATTGACCTCGCTTCGCGATGCCGCATCTGCCGGTGCAAACATACCATCTTTCAAAGAAATAATTCCCTCTGAAACAGCAATGGCTGCGATGTCTTTGTAAGTCACCTGTTCTGCATCCGAACAACTCAAAGCCTGTTCTTCTCCGACTTCAAATCCCATCGCCTTCACCACTGTATAAGCAAGGAGTTCTCTGTCTAAGGCTTTCTCTTCTTCAAACACAGGTACATCCTGCTCATCCGCAACATCCGGAAGAAGATCCAGTGCATAAGCGGCTTCTGCTGCCGTTCCATGCACAGAGTCTTTAGAATCTGCATAATGTCTGTGGTTATCATCAATTTCATCAAGGCTGACATCATGATTCAATTTCTGAAGAAGCAGTTCTACATATTCGCCGCGGGTGTAGAAATCATCATCTCCATCTACTACCAATGGTTTTTTCACATCTATGCGGCAGCGCAGTTTTAACTTGGCAACCGTTCCGGTGATAACTGCTGTTCCCTCTGATACTGCTGTTACCAGTCCTTCTGGTGAGACAGAGGCAACTTCCGGTTTATCGCTGGCCCAGGAGGCACGAATCGTTCCATCATTGACATTAAGCTGCTGTGATTCCCCTATGTAAAGAGTTTTTGCCTTTACATTGATGGATGGATTCAGAACTGTTATCTTGCAGGTATATGTTCTGGATCCAGTATCTTTCAATGTAATCGTACAAATGCCAGCTTTTACAGCAGTAACAACGCCTTTGGAAGTTACTTTTGCAATCGCCGGATTACTGCTGGACGCAGATTTCAAAGTCACATTTTTCAATGTTAACGTAAGCGTTTTTCCTCCTACATAAAGAGACGCACTGCTTTTAGAAATACTGCCCTGTTTTACTGTAATCTTACAAGTATATTTTTTCTTTCCAAATTTTGCTGTGATCGTAGCCGTTCCTGTTTTTACAGCAGTCACTTTCCCTTTGGAACTCACCTTTGCCACACTCGGCTTCGAGGAAGACCATGTCACTTTGGAAATTCCGTTCAGTTTCAGCTGAAGACTGTCTTTTACAATCATCACTGCTGATTTTTTATTCAGATATGGATTTTTTACTGTCACTTTACAGGAATATGTTGTTTTTCCAGCTTTCGCTTGAATCACTGCACTGCCTGCTTTTACAGCCGTTACTTTTCCCGCTGAACTTACCTTTGCAACTGACTTTTTTGTCGTTGACCAAGTAACTTTCGTATTCTTTGAAAGTCCATTTACTTTTAAGGAAAGGGATGTTCCTCCTACATAAATGGTGGCTGTCGACTTCGACATCTCCGGTTTTTTTACAGTCACTTTACAGGAAAGTGTAACTTTTCCGACTTTTGCCTTAATTACAGCATTTCCTGCTTTTTTAGCCGTTACTTTTCCAGTGGAGCTTACCGAAGCAACGCTGGACTTTGAGGAAGACCATTTTACCTTCACAGTACTTCCTGTAACCTTCAACTGCGTTGTCTGTCCTACATAGATTGCTGCTGTCTTCTTATTCAAAACAGGCTTTTTTGATGCTGCTGCAGCTGGAATAACGCTGGTCAGCGCAAGCACAAACACAAGAATAAAAAACAGCAATACCTTTCTCAGGTACTTTTTCATACTTTGATTTTCTTTCATAGTTACCTCCTTTTTACTTTATCCATAAGAATCATCAGTCTCTGCACATCCCCTGCAAATCCTGATGATTCTTATGGATTTTAAAAAAATCATCCATTCTGTATCACTTTGTATGAATTTTTTTCAATCCTGCAATCAAAAAAGCATCCATACAAATCAACAGAACAATCGCAATCAAATTTCCTCTCTGGCCATAAATATTCTGCAGTTTTTCCGGATTTTCCGGTGAACATTTAATTTTTACATGTTTTCCTGTATTTTTACCCAACAAAGTAAATTCCGTACGCTTCGAAGTATACTCCTTTCCATTATATGTATACGTATACTGGACACAATTATAATTTTTTGCATTCACATCTCTTGTACGTTCTTTTGCACGGAACGCATCTGTAATCACTGCATCCACAGTGACATAACTGCGATATTGAAAAGAAGTATAACCTGCATATCCTATCAGAAAAACAGTTAAAACAATACAGAAAACTGTCGACGGCAAAAATATTTTTTTTGCGTTCGGATTTATCTCAATTCGCATATATCCGTCCTCTCCCAGCCGCATGGCTGCCTTACTCTTTCGGCGGTTTTAACATCGCCTCATCCTCATGAATGATAATGTCCTCACCTTCTGCGCCATCTCCTGCATCAATAAAATACAAAATATCCGCACATGGTCTCTCATTTCCTCCATCTGTGAGTGAATTTATCACTCTTCCCTTAAAGACCAGCGTCGTAGAGCCTCCACCGTCCAGGTTGTAAGCATACTGGCATTTCAAATCCAGAAGAACCTTTTGCATTTCTTCATAAGTCATGCCTTCTGATCCTCCGGCTCCCTTTCCATCCACAATCAGGATGTAGTAATCACCGGGATTGACCATCCCTATGACTGTTCTCTGATAGCGATACGTCTGCTGAAAAGCACTCGTAATCTCATAAGCTTTTCCATTTTCCACCAACGTCGGTCCAAAGCAATACGTATCCCACACACCTCTGTTAAGCATCTCCTCGGTTGTCATACCGGCAACAGCCGTAAACATTCCTCCGTCCCTTGTCACACACATGATATTTCCGTTAGAATATGTATCGTTGTAGACCTCTCCGCCTTTGATCATGCTTTTTCCAGGTGCGGGAATGCCGCTTCCGTAGTCAAAACCACTTCCATTGATGCCAATAACACCATTGTGATCGTCAACCTCATCCGATGTTTTTGTGCGCGGATTTCCATAAGTTCCGCCAGACAGTGCCGAGCAAAGCTGCTGTGTACTAAACGTCTGAATATGACAAACCCAGTATTTTGTGTAAGAAGTCTTTTTCGGAGTTACCGATACTTTCAAGGTACTTGTCTCATAGTGATACTCATCGTTCGTGTAATCCCACTCTTCGGAAATTCTGGCAATGGCCTGATCATACATTTTCATTTTTTCCGGATAATCTTTCTGGGGAAGTTTCCACATTTCTTTTTGTACATCCCGAAAAACCTTATCATTTTTGGCAGTGCTCATAGCCACCGTATCTTCTTTGCTGTCATAAATCCGGAGTAGACTTTCATCAATCTTCTGCATCCGTATCAGTGCCTGCACACTCTTTGAAACCGTCTGGAGCATATCCAGCGAACTTTTGAGTATCTCCTCTTCCTCATCTTTATGAGTTTCCTGAAAAGCCTGTATTTCTTTTTTGACTTTTCTGGCTTTTGAAGCTGCCGCTGCCGAATCCTGACACACTGCCTCGTCAGTATTTACCTTCTCGAGTTTGTCTGCAATCTTCTGAGCTTCGGTCTCCAAAGCCGCAATCTGTCTTTTTCTTTTTTCTTCTTCTGCTTTTTTTGCAGCCTCCTTCGCCGCTTTTTCCTCCTGTTCCTGCTTCTCTTCCTTCGTGATTTCATAATGGTGGTAAACTGCCACTCCTGCTGTCGCAAGAATCGCAGACACCACCACAATCAAAAGCTGTCTTTTTATATTCATAAACATCTGCTACTTCTTTTCTTTCAGTCTCGCTTCAATTGCCTCTACTACAGTCTCTAAAACCTTGATTCTGGCGTAATATTTGTCATTTCCTTCTACTACCACCCACGGTGCTTTCGGTGTGGATGTACGAATCAACATCTCATTGACTGCCACTTCATACTGATCCCATTTCTCACGATTTCTCCAGTCTTCGTCCGTAATCTTCCACTGTTTATCGGGATTATTCTGGCGATCCGTAAAACGGCGCTTTTGCTCATCCTTATCAATCTGCATCCAGAATTTAATCACAATTGCTCCGGCATCTGTTAAATCCTTCTCCATATCATTGATTTCGCGATAAGCTCTCTGCCACTCAGCATCACTGCAAAAGCCCTCAATTCTTTCTACCATCACACGGCCATACCAGGTTCTGTCAAAAATAGCCACATGGCCTGCCTTTGGCATACTGCGCCAGAAACGCCACAGATAATGATGGGCACGCTCAATGTCATTTGGAGATGCGGTCGGATTTACCACATAGCCTCTCGGATCCATCTTTTCTGTCAGGCGCTTGATTGCTCCGCCTTTTCCGCCTGCATCCCAGCCCTCAAAGCCAAGCACGACCGGTATTCTCTTTCTGTAAATCTCACCGTGCAGTTTCTGAATCTTCTCCTGCAGTTTCTCCAGTTTCTCCTTGTATTCCTCTTTGGTGAGACTAAGACTCAGATCTACTTTCGACAATGTGGACGCCTCAAGAGCCGGGTCCGAAATTACAGGCTCACCTTTTCCGACTTTCTTACACGGATTCTTTGCTTTTTCTACCGCTTCTGCCATCGCATTGATCACAGTCGTATAAATTTTAACCGTCGCAAATCTCCTGTCATTTGCCTCAATAATCGTCCACGGTGCATAGTCTGAATCCGTTGCCTGAAGCATCTCCTCATTAATCTCGGTATAGAGATCATATTCTTTGTTTCGCTCCAGATCATGCTCACTGACTCTCCAGGAAGTCTCTTTGGAATCCATCAGTTTTTTTAAGCGCTTCTTCTGTTCTTTTTTGTCAATATCCAAAAACAATTTCACAATGACCATTCCGTCATCCGTCAGCTGCTGCTCAAATGCACGAATCGAATGATATGCTTTCTGTGTATCCTTTTCCTTCGTTTTTCCCTCAAAACGCTCATTCAATACTTTGCGGTACCAGCTCGTATCATACAGCGCAATCCTTCCCTTCGGCGGAAGCTTCGTCCAGAAACGCCACATAAACGGATGCATCGCCTCTTCTTGTGTCTCACGTTTTACGGCGAACACCTGAAACCCTCTCGGATCCATCGCATGAATGAGTTCCCCGATCTGCAGTCCTTTTCCAGCTGCATCATATCCCTCAAAAGCGATCATCACCGGAATATTGAGATTTTTGCACTCTCTTTGCAGTCTTCCAATCTCAGCCTCAAGTTCCGGCATTCTCTTTTTGTACTCTTCTTTTGTCATTTTCTTTGTTAAATCAATTTTTTCCAGCATAGAGCACCCCCGTTCTGTCTTATTTTTTCAGTTAAAACGCGCCAATTATTCATACAATTAGTATATCCTGTTTTTTGTATTTAGACAAGTTCTATATAAAAAACCGCCATAAGATTTTACTCGTTACTTTTCACAGTAACTTTTACTCCTATGACGGTATTCCATATCATGATTTAGGGGTCAAAACCTTTGGCGAAAAATCATTCAGACTCTCAACTGGTTAGCACACAAGCTGTGCCAGAAGTTCTCCCACGGTACGGTTGTATACTGGGTGACGCACATACGGTGCAATCTGAGCCATCGGCTTTAACACAAAATCTCTCTTATGCATTTCAATATGAGGAATATGGAGATCTGGTGTATCCATAACCAGATCATCATACAGCAAAATATCAAGATCGAGAGTCCTCGGTCCCCAACGAACAATCCGTTCCCGGTTGGCATCCTGCTCAATCTCATGAAGACGCTCCAACAGTTCCTCCGGAGTCAGAAGAGTGCGAATCTCCATCGCTCCATTCAGGAAATCATCCTGCTCCACACCACCGTATGGTGCTGTTGTGATAAAATCAGAGACCGAGATTACCTCACAGCCTCTTGTCTCCCTAATTCCTCTCACACCCATCTCCAGATAAGCCTTCTTGTCACCCATATTCGAACCAAGAGCAAGAAATGCTCTGTGCCACTGACGCTCGATTTCTACTGAAACCGTTTCCAACGGAAGACCGACCGGCGCCCAGGGTTTTTTCAGTTCCAGTTGTACTTTATACAGTCTTGGAATCATCAAAAGCATTTCCTCAGCCAAACGTTCCACCACCGTCTCCAGAAGCTGAAACGTATGCTCTTCCATAAATTTCTTAATAAAATGGCTGACCTCTCCGTAGTGAATCGATTTTGTCAGATCATCGGTACGTCCTGCCTCTCTTGTGTCTGTATATAAAACAGCAGAAATCACAAATCGCTGTCCAAGTACATTTTCTTCTGGAAATACACCATGCTTCGCATAGACTTCCAGATTTTTAATATGTATTTTATCCATCTTTCCCTCCGGCTAAAAACGCAAAATCGCCTTTGTCATATCGATGGCACGTTTGTTTTCTTTTACGTCATGTACACGCACAAAAGAGCATCCCTTCTGTACCGCCATAACAGTTGTCACCAGAGTACCTTCCACGCGCTGATCTGCCGGAAGATCAAGTGTCAGACCAATCACAGATTTTCTGGATGTTCCGAGAAGAATCGGATAGCCCAGTTCATGGAAACGCTCCATATGATTGATGGTTTCCAGGTTCATCTCATACGTCTTTCCAAAGCCAACACCCGGGTCCACCATAATCTTATCATCTGCTACACCGGCTGCTTTTGCAATATCCACACATTCCTGTGTTTCTTTGAGCATATCGTCATAAAAATTCTCATACACAGCTTCGTTTTTGTTGTGCATCAGACAACAGGCAACACCGTATTCTGCCGCCAGAGGAGCCATTTTCTCATCGTATTTAAAGCCCCAGATATCATTAATCAGATCTGCTCCTGCATCAAAAGCAACCTTCGCAACGCTGGACTTGTAAGTGTCAATTGAAATCGGAATATCAAAACGACTCTTGATCGCCTCAATGACAGGTTTTACGCGGGCAGCCTCCTCTTCTTCCGTAATCTGTATATGCCCCGGTCTGGTGGACTCACCGCCCACATCAATGATATCCGCTCCCTCTTCGATCATATCCTCCACATGCTTGAGGGCGGCATCCATATCGTTCCATTTTCCTCCATCAGAAAAAGAATCCGGTGTGACATTGAGAATACCCATGATATAAATATCATTTTTTAAATCAAACTCTCTATTTCCAATTTTCATTGTCTTATCCTTCTTTTCTTTTAAATTTAATGATTTAGGTACCAAAACCTTGATTACGGATTGTTTCGTGCTACGCACTTCAACAATCCTGCCCCGCATTCGCAATCCATGGGGCCCCCGCCCCACTTCTTGCTCATGTGGGGCGCGTCAATAAGGTATACCTCCACTTACATGCAAGCATGACGTGGAGAATATCTTTTGACACTGTAATCATATAATACCATTAGAATGTTTATGGGAGGATTCTATGAAAAAGAAAATCGTTGGTATATCCCTGCTCATTGCACTGGTGAGTGCAGCCAGCACAGGATGCGGGGAAGAAGTCTGTGAAGAGAAGACAACAACGTCAAAGACGATTCAGCAGGAGGTACAGGAGACAGCAGAACCGAAAGTAACGCAGCCAGAGCTTGTCAAAGTAACTTTGAATGAAGTGGCACACTCTATTTTTTATGCACCGCAGTATGTGGCGATTGAAAATGGATACTTTGAAGAGGAAGGAATCGAACTGACGCTTGTAACTGGATTCGGGGCAGTATAATTAGTAAAAGACAAATTACAAAAAAGTAACA
Source organism: Lachnospiraceae bacterium (assembly GCA_022787145.1). Taxonomy (GTDB): domain Bacteria; phylum Bacillota; class Clostridia; order Lachnospirales; family Lachnospiraceae; genus JALFVM01. The sequence goes on from JALFVM010000122.1 coordinate 30,011, forward strand.
TGATCCACAGTGTGATCAGGCTTTAAATGTATTTGTTTTATGCAAGAATGCCAGAAAGATCGTTTGTTTTCTGGCTCAAGCTTTTCATACATCGAGCGAAAATCTGATTCGAATAAAGAGTCGAGATAAGACAGATCCCTTTTAATTTCCGGAATAAAATTCTGCACTTCTTTCAATTCATTCTCAAGCTTTTCATATTGTTTATTGTAATACTCCCATTCAATACGACCTTTTTGAAATAAAATATTAAGACGTTCAATTTCGCTACTGATTTTTTTAGGAGTTCTTTGATTCTTTTGTTTCTTTTCTTCTTCCTGCACTTTTTTGCATTGGATTGTGTATTTTTTATATTCCTCCTGCAGGTTATCAAGCAGGTGTTTTTCAATAAGATTTTGACTCACAAGATGTCTGTTACTGCACAAATGATCGATAGAAGCACGATTGCAACGATAGTAACAGTAAGTTCGTTTTTCTCTCGTTTTTCTGTTAATGATAGAGCTGCCTCCTGTTCCGCACAGAATTTGTCCGCATTCATGACAACGCATAAGACCGGAAAAGTAGTAGATTCTTCCGGAAGGAGTATTTTTAATATTATTTTTTGATATTTCTTGTATTTCATTCCATTCATCTTCTGTGAGATATGCGGGGCAGTACGGAAAACCTCTGTATGTACCTTTGTAAAATTCACTGCTAAGCATTGTGCGAAGAACAGTATAAGAAAAATCAATATGATATGTATCCTGCATGTAGCGGACTGTAGCGCATTTCGAACGATGTTCCTTGAAATAGCGGAAAAAATCACGAACCATAAATTCCTTGTCGGGATCAATGATCATACATTTTTTTCCATCAACAATACCAGACTTATATCCAAATGGCATATTTGCCTCGCCAAAAATGAGCTTTCCTTGACGGATAGATGACTCATTCACAAATTTAATTCTTTCACTTGTTGTATCGACTTCGTTCTGACCGATCGAGAGAACTACATTAAGCTGAAGGCGTCCGTCTCTTGTTTCCATATTGATACCAGGCTCTGACATTGAAATCCAACGGACATTATTCTGATCAAGAATTTCCTGGACCTTATAAAAATCAGATATGTTACGAAACCATCGGTCAAGTCTCCAGAAGAGGATAACATCGATCATTCCGTTTTTAACGTCTTCAAGCAAACGGTGGATTGCTTCTCTTCGTTTCAGTTCTTTCCTGGCAGTTTTTCCTTTATCCGCATAGACACCAACTACGACCATGTTATGCTCAGACGCATACTGTTCAAGACATTCTTGCTGGGCTTCAAGAGATTTTCCATGCATCATTTGCTCAGCTGTGGAAACTCTTATGTAAATAGCACATCTTTGTAATTTCATAAAAATCATCCTCCCTGTTTATAATATTAAAAATGAGTATAAAAAATACACCTGTACAGGTGCCGGAGGTTTGTGATACAATGTATTTGCTTAAGATATATGTATCAGGCCTCGCGCCTGCACAGAATCTATGTAAAGCCGTCTTGGTGCGCCAACACCGGGGCGGTTTTTATTCTATTAAAATTATTTATTATGCGTAATTACATCCAAAATAGAAAGAATTTTATGCGCCTCTTCAAATGCATTCTGATAATCTTTGCTATTTGTTTTGGTTGGCTTTGTGATTAATGGAATTAATACACATGGATTTTTGAAGCTGTTTAATGTTACTTTTATGTAAAGAGATTCGATACGCTTTTTCTGCACACGTTTTCCGGTTAATCCTCCAGCAACAGCACCGAGTCCTCCAAAGAGAGCACCTCCGATCAGAGCCTGGCCAACACCTCCGCTTGTAACAACAGAATCATCTTCTATTAGATCATAACTAATCAGATCTGAAAAATCATGCCACTCATTTGCTCCAACCTTTGTTCCGCCCATACCCAAAGCCTTTTCTGCGGCAACCGACATGCCCATTGTGCTGAATGCCATAAGTCCTTTAAAGGTTTTCCCCATGATACCGGATTTTTTACCGTTCTTTGGTACGACACCATTTATTTGGAACACCATGTTGTTCTGATCTATTTTTACGGGTCCTACTTTTTGAGTGGAATGATAGGAATCCTTCCAAGTATCGACAGCATTTTGAGTTACGTTTTGAACAGAATTCCATATAGAGTCAACAATGTTTCCTTCTGTTGAATCTTCTGAAGAATTATTTTCCTCAAGATTCATAGTATCAACTGGGCAACCACAGTTTGGACATGCGGGAGCTTTATCAGAAAATTCTTTCCCGCATTCTGCGCAAATTATTAGTGCCATTATATATGCCCTCCTAAAATGTATTTTTATTCTATCCGTCACCCCTGCATTATGACGGTAGTTATCAAGTTATCATTTAAAATCTTTCAATCGCAACTCGATTAACTTTCTTTCATATCCGAACAATCGAGAAAACTGACTTGTCGTAAAATCAAGACGTTCTTCAATCATTTCGTCAGATATGAGCAGATTCATTGCGAACTGATCTGCTTCAGTCTCATACTTATCTGTATTGAGCTTAGTTCGCGAATCCATGAAAATTGCATTTGCTTTCTTATGCATAAGCATATGACCCAGTTCATGAGCACAGACAAATAACTTCTCGTGATCCGGAAGTCTCTCATCTATATAGATGATGTTATTTCGCTGAAAATACTGGTAAAATCCTTTTACCCCTTCAAGCGGATAGAACACGACAATCACATTCATGGATTTGATTATTTCAAATGGGTTTCTTGTCCCATATTTTCTTACAAGGCTCTTAACCTTTGAAGATATATTCATATTTTATCAATCCTTTTTGTACTTTTTAGGAGTGTACTTCTCCTTATTCTTTTTCTTTGCCATTTCCATGCCGATCTGCATAGCAGACAGAATGGACTCAATAGCTTCTGGACTGGCCGGATTTCCGTCAAACATGAGTCCGTCCTGCTTCAGGAGCTGTTCCATGTCATTTAACATATTCGTTATCTCTTTAGCATCTTTTGAGTTCAATTGTGACTCCTTTTTATTGATGCCAGTCATCAAATATTCCATTGTAACTCCAAAATATTTGGATATTTCGTAAATTCTGTCAGACGGTAATCTTTTAGCTTTTGAAAGTGAGCCATTGCTGTACCCTAATTCTTTTTCAAGAGTAGATATCGACATTTCTTTTTCATCACATAATTTTTTTATTATTTCTAAGCTTGTCATAATACCTCCATTCTTTTAGAACCTATTCTAAAATACGGCTTGACAAACTAGAACATATTCTATATAATAAACTCATCAATAGAAAATGTTCTAAAAACAATCGTAAAATAGAAGATGTTCGTTAATTAGCTGGTAACTAAATTATAGAATATTATCTAAATAAAGTCAATTGTTTTTAGAAATATTTCTAAAGAAAGGGGTGATTTTTACGATTTATGAAAAAATCGTATCTTACTGTAAAAAGAACAACCTGTCTATTCATGCATTTGAAAAAATGTGTGGAATAGGAAACGGAACTGTTGGAAGATGGGAAGGCGACAAATTTAAGCCATCTTTGCCGACTCTGAGTAAGATTTCTAAAGCAACTGGAATTTCTGTATCAGAATTAGTAAAAGAAGATGATTAAGAAGGAGGTGGAGGAAGGTGGCAAATCTTATTATTGTTATTTTGACTTCAGTATTAGTATCAGCTGTCGTAACAAGAATACTGGCTAAGCATTACATGAACGAAATGCTTAGCCAGGCAAAAGATATATGCGACAGCGTGGTGGCAATAGTTAAGGCTTACTTGGATAGTTTAAACATACATTAGCCAATGCTTCACCGTATGGTGTTAAATTTATCTGTGCGTAGCGAGCAACAGGATACGATTTTGTATCAGCATATTTTGCGTTGAGATTTTGAAAGAAAATATTATTTGTAAATTTTTCGTCAACGGAAATTGGTTCTGAGTCTGTATGGGTTATTAATCCAAGCTGCTTTAATGCAGATATGGACAAGGATTGCATATTGAAATCTTTAAAATACTCGTCTGTAAAAATAATACATTCGTGAACTAAAAGGAAATCGGCAGTTCCTTCTGTTAACACAATGTATGACGCTGCGTCTACAGTTCGTCCAGTATCGTGAACAATTGTAGCTATTTTTTGAAACAGTATAGCGTCGTAAGGACTCATGCATTTTAGCGTATTTGAAAAAGATGGGTGTATGAATTTCGAATAATCTAAGTTGCATGAATTTATTATTAAAGATTCAAATAAAGAACGAAGTTCTTCGTGTTCTATGCAATAGGTGCTGTCCTCAATTGCTTGTCCAATGATCTGTGTTTCTGGCTTAGTTATTTTATCATCAGGAATTGATGAAATGCCTTCAAAAATATTTTGACTGAATATTTCGGCACTTACAGAATTCGGACTTGCCTTTATCATTGCGAAATCTCGTATTCTGCTCGCTGGTATTGCCAATATATCACAAATTATTTGAGCTATGACTTTCGATGGTTTATCAGAACTATTTTTTAAAGCGTTATTAACCGCATCAGAAATATTAAGTGGGTTAAGCGGATTAAAATTGTTTGACATAAGTATAATTCTCCTTTCTAAAAACTCGGCTGTTGCAGCAGCCTGTGAGTTAATTATAGCAGGGAGAGGGATTTTTTACCAGAACAGGAGGTGATAACAATGGATGGATTCAGCATCAAATATGAACCGGACGGACATTGTTGACAAAGTATTTCTAAACAATGATTACAGGAAACAAGTACAAACAGTAGCTCATAGCATATAAGTGAGGTGGTGTTGTGGATATTGAAAAAATCATTAAAGTTTTGATTTCATTGCTGGAAGAGCAGGAGAAGGTAAAAATTGAATACGAGATCAAAAAGAAAGAGAAAACCGCCTGAGGGCGGTAGAACAGGAGGACAAGCATGAAATACATATTGATTGCATCGTTATTTGCAGCAGCTTGTTGCATGTTTTTGGATGATGCGCATAGCGGTATTAATGTTTAGAGATATAAAAAAGGAGGATGTAAGTTGACATTAAAAGAAAAGTACCTGAAGGACCATCCGGAGCTTCCGCGATTCAAGTTCCAGGGCAGC
>JALFVM010000139.1 GCA_022787145.1 Lachnospiraceae bacterium
CGCTCCCATGTTCATCGCCATAATCATATTCATATTGTCTGATGCAGAGGAAATGAATATGATCGGCACCTTCGATACCTTCCGGATTTCGCTGCACCAATGATAACCATTGAAAAAAGGCAACGCAATGTCCAGCAATACAATATGCGGTTCCACTTCCGCAAACTGTGCCATGACATTGCGGAAATTTGTAATCATGTGAGCCTGCATCCCCCACATCTCTGCCTGTGTTTTGATTGCCTCCGCAATTCCTTTATCGTCTTCTATAATCAGTAAGCGATACATAAAGTACTCCTTTTATTGATTTGCTGACTTTTTGATCGGATGTCTGATTACCGTTTTCCATTTCTCCGGAGCTACCCGTCTGGCATCAGACAGATAAATTTCATGATGAAGCCTTGTATCGTTGAAATCATTTTCATAGCCCTGTGCTTCAATAAAGGCATCCATCTTTTTCACTGTTTCAGGCTCGTCATCGAATGGTCCCAGATGCATGATCTGAACGCAGAGTCCTTCTTCAATAGTCATGAATTCTGCCCCGGAGCAATCCAGTCCCTTCTTCTTTTCTGCCATAGATACCGCCCATTCAAAATTTTCTCTTGTAATGAACTCCGGTACACGAATCACAGAAATCCATTGAAATGTGCTTTTGTCAGTATAATCAATGCCTTTTATTCCATTTTGCCACCAGAAGCCTTCCAGTGGCGGAACGACATATTCATAGAACCCCTGAATTTTATAATCTGTTTTATAACTCATCTTCAGTGTATATGCCACCGCATACAGTACACCAATTGCTTTTTTGTATGCCCCATCCTCTTCGTTGGGATCGCCCAAACCACGAACCCCAATATAATTTGCCTTTGGAACCATCACGATCTTCGGCTTGTTCTTAGGCATGTAAAACTCTTTATATTCTTTCTTAAAATCAAATGCCATGGCAGCCTCCTATTCCTGATAGAATTTTCCTTTATAAAAATTCTCATTTCCGGTTTTTTCAGCTTTCATCCGAAAACACACACATCCGTCCGGACAGACATAATCTTTAACTAGCGGTTCCACTCCGTCAACCAAAGTAAGATCCCCCCACTTCTGACTGCCTGCATATCTCCGATTTTCTCGCCATTCCTGCAGTAATGTTCCGTATGATCACTGCGAAGAAATCCTGTTACTGTAATCTCAAATTCATATTCTTCCTCATACCATTTCTTCATTGGCTACACCTCCATAAATCTGTCTGATATGGTAAGGGTTCTGATCAATCTGTCTATTTTCATGGTCTTTCAAACTCCTAATCCATTACCTTTAACAGCGCATCCATATCTTTCTTTATCAATGGAGCCATGCTGTCCTTATATTTTGAAAGATCGATTGTTAATAATTCTTCTTTTATAATCTCACATAATTCCGGTTGATACAAAACCACTTCATGCAGTGTTACAAGACACCCCCTTACTGCCGTAGGCTTTTCATCATGTAGCAGTGCAAACAGTGTCGGCAACGCTTTTTTAAGTTTTCCCTCTTTGTCCCATCTTGCCTGTGCACAACACAATTGGAATCCACGTGTTCTGACATAAGAACTCTTGGATGTAAGCAAGCTGACAAATTCTTCAAAATATGAATAGTACTTGTCAGAAAAGGCCGACATTTCCAAAATCTCCATAGATAAATCGTATGCTTTCTTATCGTCTTTATCCTGTAAAGCACAAATCAATTCTGATTTCGATATATTTTCAAGTTCAATTTTCTTCTCAAATATCACTGTTTTTTCTTTCATAGAGATTTTACCGACCTTCCAGCCATATGCCAAAAGTTCTTTTTTACAGTTTAAAAAGGAATGGTTAAACTCCACACCTGAAATCTGCCCGATTTCATCGAAAGACAACTTTATCTTGTCGATCTTTTGTTCTGCGATATATTTCCACAAAGAATCATATTTACTCATCATCCATTCCTCCGGTATATCAAAATTCGAATAATCTCTTTTGAATCTGATCCCACTGTCTGTTTTCACACCAGTATACCGTCATTTCTGTTACATCAAAAACCATAGAAACGACTGTCGGGCACACTTCCTGTGATACAGCTTTCAAAACTTCAAAACAATCA
>JALFVM010000166.1 GCA_022787145.1 Lachnospiraceae bacterium
TCTGGTGCATCAAGGTATTGTCCTGCTTGTGCCAAGAAGATACGGAGGGAGAAATCAAACGAGAGCAAACGCAGGAGCAGAGAACAGAAAAGGATAGCATGTATGAACTGTCCGCAAAAAATGACCGACTGACATTGAACAAAGGGAGGGGCGTATCATCCGGCAGGGTAACCGGAATAGGAAAGTACATATTTTCCGGTATATCACCGAAGGGACATTTGATGCATACTCCTGGCAGGTCATCGAGAATAAGCAGAAGTTCATCAGCCAGATCATGACCAGTAAATCACCGGTACGTTCCTGCGAGGATATAGATGAAGCCAGTTTGAGTTATGCAGAGGTAAAAGCACTGGCAACGGGCAATCCCTATATTAAAGAAAAGATGGATCTGGATATACAGGTTTCCAGACTGAAACTGTTAAAGGCCAACCATACAAGCCAGATCTACCGTCTTCAGGACAATATCCTGAAGCATTATCCGAAGAAAATCAGCAGTACAAAGGAACTGATTGCTGCGTATGCGGTTGACATTACCCATTACAGAGAAGTGAAGCCTGCGGATAAAGATAACTTTTCCATGACACTGGGGGACAGGACATATACGGATAAAAAGGAGGCAGGAACTGCGCTGATTGCATTCTGCAGGCAGGTGAAAACACCAAACCAGCCGGTGCAGATAGGGGAATATCTGGGGTTTAAAATGAATGTGGTTTATGACACTTTTTATCAGAACTTCACATTGAACCTGAAAGGTGCGCTGACACACAGCATTGAGGTTGGTTCCGATGCCTTTGGAAATCTGACCCGTATCAACAATGTTCTGGATGGGATGGAAAAAAGCCAGACAAAAGAGCAGGAGCTATTGGCGAATACGGAGAAACAGCTTGAAAATGCCAAAGAGGAAGTGGAAAAACCATTTGCTCAGGAGGATGAACTGAACGAAAAGCTGGAACGCCTTGCAGAATTAAATGCCCTGTTAAATATGGATGAAAAAGGAACAGAGGAATGCCTGGATGAACCGGGCGATGAAGAGAATCTTCTGGAAGAAAATGAAACCGGGCAGTCTTTTGGAGAAAATCCGGATCTACCTGTAAAAAATGGGACAGGACAGAGGACAGAAGAAAACCGTCCGTCTATCATGGGAAAACTGGCTTATTATCAGGAACAGAGCCAGCAGACGGGGCTGGATACCGTAAGAAACAGAGAGAAAGCAGCAAGTTTATAAAAAAGTATAGATCAAGAACCACAGAAAGGAGAAATTTATGGCAACATACGCAGAATTGATGAGGCAGAGAGATGCCGCTGTGAAAATAGTAAATCAGATTGAAGAAGAAATGGCAGAGATGGAAAATGAGCTGTTTTCTGTCGGGAGGGATATGTTTGGTATCTATCAGTTAAGGGATGGTGAGGATCTGCATTACCACCGCTTTGAAAGTCTGGACCGTCTGGAAAAGTCCGGCTTAAAAGTCGAGAAGGATAATTACAGGCTGGTCTATATTGCGCCCCTTCAGGAAGGGCAGACGCTGGATGATATTTTTGAAGAATTTAATCTGTTCCGTCCCGAGGATTTTACCGGGCATTCACTGTCAGTCAGTGACATTGTACTGCTTCATAAAAATGGGGAAAACCAGGCAATGTATGTGGACAGTTTTGGTTTCCGTGCAGTACCTCAGTTTTTGGAAAATCAACAGGAACAAGAAAATAAAAAGCCCTTTATTGACCACTATTATGTGGTGGAAGATCTGCAGAAGTCAGGCCCACTGGAAATAAAGAAATATGCGGATATGCAGGAAGCCTTGCAGGCATATTTCGGTCTGCCAAACCATAAGAGGAAAGCCTTTGGCATCCAGAACAGCCTCCCTTTGCCGGGAAGCCTCGATTTTATCCAGTGTATCAATGGCGTGGACAGAAATATTTTGGATTATCAGAATGTAGAAGGGTGGGATAATCCGGAAATTATCAATGCTGCAGAGCAGGTGGATGTGGAAATTGACCTGCATGATGCAGAAATTGCTTACAAGATTGAAGACAGGTATTTTACTATCCAGCATACAGAGGGAGGTTTTGATTATACTTTTTATGGCCATGATTACCGGGAACTGGATGGGGGTGTTTATGATAATCCAAATCTGACTATTGAAGAGGCAATCGGGGAAATCCTTGAGGACGAGGGACTGGCTTTTGAGGACTGTCAGGTAATTAACTACGAGAAGTTTATGGAGAGGACAGAGGCGGTGAACCGGATTGTGCCGCTTCAGATACAACCGGAAGAGCATCCTATTTATCCGCATTCAGCAGCTTATGCACGGGAACACGGGGAGATAGAAGCATACAGGCAATCTAAAATAGAAAACATATCCTGCCGTGATGCCATTGAGGAAGTGATCAGGAGGCAGTTTGACGGGATGCACCTTGCATCTGATGCAGCAAAAGTTGTACTCGAGGAATATGGGGCAGAGAGGATGTCCTACGTGCTTGCCAATACCGTGCGGCATTTTTCATGGGACAATAGATTTTCTGTGGAGAACAGAAAGTGGGCAGAGAGTATTCCTGTATTTGAGGATCAGGACCCGTGGGGAGAGGAGAGAAATGTAGACTTTGTTGTGAACAGCCATCCGGCGGTACTGGACGGATTCATCAACCTTTTAAGGGGGGAATTGAAAGTAAGAGAAACGATGTCAGATAGAATAAAAGCGGAGATTACGACCGGGAAACCGGTACAGACACTGACATTTTATGTGGCAGAATGTATGGAATTTCCGTCATTGGGTGAATATCACGATCATCTGACTTTTCAGGAAGCTGTGCGTTTGTATGAAGCCATTCCTTCCGAAAGAATGAATGGGATCAAAGGCATTGGATTTGTTCTGCATACGGAGGGGACAGATGAAGATCTGGATACTTCGATGGGAGTATTGGAGGGGCAGACTATAGATGTAGATACCATCAATATGGTTCCTGAATGGAGGGATCATCCTCTGGTACAACAGGCTATCCGTGATCTGATTGCACAATTTCCGGATGCAGAGGTGTGGGACGTAGAGACGCAGGTCAGATTGCAGCGTGAGAATGCAGAGGATTTGGACAGAGTGTGCAATGAGCTGGCAAAAGATATTGATCAATTTTCTAAAATGGTTGATCCCTATGGCTACCGGGATGCGGTAAAGAACAGGGAAGAAAATATCAGTAAGATTTACAGTGACCTGCAGAAAGGAGAGGAAGATTATATCCGTGACTGGATGCAGGGAGTGATTGACGAGGAAGAACCTGCAGAAGATGTAAAAGAAGCGGCGGAACTATTAAAGCGTATGGACGACCTGACAGAACGCCGAGCAAGAAACCCTCTTACAAAAGTTGAAGAACTGGAAGAAGCCAACTATAACCAGATAGATGGGATGCTGAATAATTCCATGGTAAAGGACATAGTAGAAAGCGTAAATGAAGGAGTAAGGGTGTTTTCAATCGTAGAGAGACTAGAACTTGCCAAAGAGCAGCTTTCCAGTGAAAAATTAGAAGAAAAATTTTCAAAAGATACTGTGAAAAAGCCTGAAATGGGGAGGGAATGATGAAAAAAGAAAAGACGGCAAAGGGGGTTGTTATCAGCAGCCTTTGCTGTCTTTTTATGGGTAGAATTAAGAAAGGCTTTTATAGTTCCGGTGTGGAATTAGGGTTAAATGGTTTTTCCTGATCCAGCGGATGTACTTGAAGATATTCTTCCATATTTTGCCTGATCTGTTCCAGTTCTTTGAGATCAGCGGAAGCTGATTTGTGCTGCATCGCCAGCTTTTCCTTTTGAGAAATGAGATCACGATATTGTTTTCTCAGGTGTTCCACTTTCATATGGCGTGGGTCGATTCCTTTACGCTGGAGCATACGTTCTGCACCGGCAAAGAGAATAATCCGTGATTCGTATTTCCGCAGGAAACGGTCCTGATCTTTGGCATTTTCATAACGGTCATTGAAAGGTTTGTTTTCCTGATATTGCTCTGCATATTTGATGATTTCGGAAAGTTCCCGGAGCTGGTGTTCGATAGAAACAATGCTTCGGTTAGCTGTCTGTGTCTGTTCTTTCAGAACATTGATACGCTCATTTAACTCTGAAAAATTATGGATATTTTTGGAAAGCATAAGATTGTATGTATGTGCCGCAATTTTCAGGTTCTCTTTGGAA
>JALFVM010000190.1 GCA_022787145.1 Lachnospiraceae bacterium
GAGTACATGACTGGAAAGAAAGATTGTCGCTCCCCGTTCATTTCTCTCCCGGAGAATCTGAAAAAATTCTCTCTGCATCAGAGGATCCAGTCCGCTGGTCGGCTCATCCAAAATCAAAAGTCTCGGTTTATGCTGCAGTGCGCAGACAATCGCCACCTTCTTTCGATTACCAAATGACAATTCCTCCACTTTTTTCTCCACATCCAGCTGCAGCCGCTCACACAGTCTCTTTGTCTCACTTTGACAATCTATTTTTCTCAGATTCGCAGATAACTGCAAAATGTCTTTTACCCGCATCCCCGAATAAAATACAGCTTCCGATGGCAGATAGCCGACCTCTGCAAGGATTTTCTTTCGCTTTCTTCGGATGTTCATCCCGAAGATTTGTGCATCTCCAAATGTAGGTCGTATCATTCCCAAAAGCGTACGTATCGTCGTGGATTTTCCCGCTCCATTCGGACCGATAAACCCAAAAAATTCTCCCTCCTCAACAGTCAGGCTCAGGTCGATGATCCCTCTTGCCTTCCCGTAAAATTTAGACAGATTTGATATTTGAACAGCGTTCATACGACTCCTCCTTCCATACATTAATTACGCATAGTATTTTTTAACAGTATTTTTCAACTTCACAAACAAAGGATAATAGACATTTATAATATCATAAAATCTCTTAGCTGCAAAAGTTCCATCATAATCATGTGCCAGTTGATTTCGCACTTTGAGCATCTGCATCCACTCATCATCTTCGATAATTCTGTTTGTAAAAGACTGTTGCAAAGTTTCACGCGGAGAGCCAACAGCAAAATCCAGAATTCCAAGCTGTTTAATCAGAATATCCTTCATGATTTTCCAGGAAATATCAAAAGTCAAATTAAAATTCAGCACAGTACCTTCCAATACAAAATCCGCTGCCGGATCCGCATACAAGCTTTTCTCCAGATTTTTTAAACTTTTACAAAAGGTATTGTAACGGTTAATAAATTTGCTTTCCATATTTTTCTATATCCTCCAACAAAAACTTATTCTCTATACTATCATAATCAAAAATGTCTATCTTACGAAGTGTTTCAATTTCCATCAAATCATCTTCCAATTTTAACATATCGTCACATCCATAAACAACAAAATCAATATCGCTGGTTGGCGTTGCCGTTCCTGTCGCAAACGAACCAAACAGATCCAGACGTTTTACACCGTTTTTTTTGCAGATTGCAGTAACTTTTTCTATTATTTCTGAAACAGGCATTGTATTCATTCCAAATTCTCCATCTCGAACAGAGGACAGGCACCTGTCCCGCCCTACTCTTCCTTCCTCAAGTAAATAGATTTCCAAAATTCCAGAAGCCTCATAAAATCCTTTTCCACTTCGTCCACATTCACAGGTCCACGCTGCAGCACTTCCCAAAGATAGCCTTCCGATGCCCAATACATATCCTGGTACATCATTTCCACATCGAGTCCTGGAATGAACTGATCCGAATCGAAATTCAGCCGTTTCGCATTCTCTTTAAAATCTGCATATTTTTCAATGCTTGCCTGAACTTCCCCTCGCACTTCTGGATCCTTTTCATAAAATGCTTTCATGATAAAAGTTCCCCAATCCGGATAGCGCCTCATAATTTCCATTTTGACTTTCACTCCCCGGTACATGGCCTCAAACAAGTCCTTCTGATCATAACATCCACTCTTTTCCAATGCTTCCACCGTAATTTGTGCACATTTTTCCAGAAGAAAAAGATAAAATTCTTTTTTGTTATGAAAGTAATAAAACAATAATGATTTACTGATGCCTGCTGCATCTGCGATTTCACTCATAGGACTTTTCTTATAAGAATTTTGGGAAAACACACGGAATCCCGCATTCACAATCGCTTCCTGTTTTTCTATTGAAAGGGAAAAAAATTTATCATTCATAGTGGCCTCCTTAACCGTATCGGTCAATTATAATTATAAACCATTGACCGTTTTTGAGAAGCCCCCAAAAATATATTATCCAGCAAAATTTCTGTTTGTAGTGTCGTATGTGCACCACTTTCCTGGTCAACGAAACACTTCCAAACGGCAAGGTTGGGTTTAAGAACTTCCGAACAGCCATTTGCACAGGGAAGACTTTCCACATCAAGTGCAGATCTCTCCGCTTGTTCCGGCAACCTGTTGATTTTCTTGGTTTGGCTGCGCCGCCTATGGATTGCTTTTCAAACAAACTCGCGCCCTGCGCTCAAACAGTGTTTTCAAAGCAATCGCTATGCTCGCCAAACCTACGAAAATCTGCCAAAGGTCTGCCCGCACAAGCGGAGAGATCTGCACTTTGATTTGGGAAGGTAATGGAACTGTGCAAATTGTCTGTTCTACATCAGCGAGGCGTAACCGCCTTACGGCTACTGCGTGGGCAGATAGCCCACAAGCGCAAAATCTGCGTCATTTACGAAAAGGTAGGAGTTTTCTACATGACCTACGCTCACCTGAGAGGGATACCACTGTCCAGGCATTTGGAGAAATTTTCGCAGATTTTTCGAGCATAGCGATTGCTCGCGACGCACTGTTTGAGCACTGTGTGCGAGTTTGCGTCAAGAGCAATCCATAAGCAGCGCAGAAAAAGCAAGAAAATCGACATGCTTGGGCGGTGGTATCCCTCTCAGGTGAGTTGGGTCATGAGAAAAGCTCCGGAAGTAAGTGCCCCGAAAACCTTGCCGTTGGAAAGTGTCCCGTTAACCAGGAAAACGGTGCACATACAAACTGATGCAAAAAGAGAGCAGTTACTGCCAATAACATGACAGCTTCTGCTCCCATTTTTATATTTCTACCTCAAAGGGCAATTGTTCCAGAATGTCTTTCTGGACATCGATTCCCGGATAAACCTCAATCAATTTCAGTCCTTTCGGTGTCAGTCGAAAGACACAGCGCTCCGTTACATAAAGCACCTTCTGACCATTTTCGATTGCACGTTTCGCCGAAAAGCTGACACTGTTTACTTTATTTACAAACTTCGAAATACTTCCTTCCTGATGGATTGTGACAACACCTTTCTTCTGTGAAACTTCCAATCCTTTTGCATTAAAGGTCATACAGAACACAACCGTCGGTGTCTTCGCCGTAATGTTTGCAAAACCCCCGATTCCGGCAAATGCACCAGGTCCGCGGTGTGCATTGACATTGCCCTGTCCATCTACTTCCAGTGCACCCATAAAGCAGATATCGAGTCCGCCATTGTCATAGAGGTCAAACTGGTTCGCCATATCATACACAGATGCCGCACCGATCATTGCACCAAACGCTTCCCCGGAAACCGGAAAACCTCCGATGCCGCCAGACTCCACCGTAAGAGTGACCATATCCAGCATGCCATTTTTTCTCGCATGTCTCGAAACCATCTCTGGAATACCGATACCAATGTTGACGATATCATCTACACGCAGCTCCATGGCAGCTCTTCTGCCGATGATATTTCCAACAGCACTGTTCTTTGACTGCTTTGCGGAAACGGTGTCAATCTTCTCATTCCAAGTACTCCATTCCTCATATGGAATCTCAAAGCTTCCGGTCAGTGCCGTATATGCCTCATTGCGTTCTTCCGGCTCTGCCACAACAATCGCATCCACCAGGCATCCCGGAATAATCGCATTTCTGGGACGTGACGGTGTATTCACAAGACGGTCAACCTGGACAATTACTTTTCCTCGGTTCGCCTTTACTGCCTGACAGATGGACAGTGCATCTCCGGACATAAACATATCATCAAAAGAAATATTTCCTTTTCGGTCTGCCGCTGTTCCCTTGATCAGAGCAACCGTAATCTTCGGTAGCTTATAATAAAGAAATTCTTCTCCGTCTACCTCTACATATTTCACCAGAGAATCGTCAATGGAAATCCGGTTAATTCCAGGTCCATCTTTTCTCGGATCCACAAAAATATCCAATCCCACTTTGGAAAGTGCTCCCGGCAATCCCCCTGCCTGCGCACGAATCGCGTGGGAAATACAGCCAAGCGGCAGGTTATACGCCTCAAAACGATCCTCAAGTACAAGCTTTTTTGTGCTCATCATTGCTCCGAAATGTCCGCAGATCAAACGATCCACCGCACCCTCTCGAATATATCCTTCCGCATTGTGTTCTTCATCCCAGACACCAAAACCGGCACTGGAGACAATCGTCAAATGTGTTGGAGACTGCATCTTCTGATATCTGCGGTAAAGAGCCTCATGCAGCTCTGTCGGATTCTCGATTCCCACAAACGAATTCACACAAATGCAATCTCCATCCCGAATCAACCGAATCGCCTCATCGGAACTCATGATTTCATACATACTTTTTTCTCCTCGTAAACATAACATCTTGCGCATACATAATCCCATCTTATCATTCCCCCTGACAGGAAAAATGTCCACATACGTAGCCCATTCTAGCAGATGGACTTACTAAAGTCCAGAATTTTCACAAACAAAAAACAGGGTGAAAGTTGTTCTGTTCACACTACACATTAACTTGTCCCTCCAACTTTTCCCTGTTTCCTGATCTGCGAAAATCATTCTTAATCGATTTTATAACGCTGCTGCTCATTGTGCTGCTCAAAACGTTTCTCGATTTCCACAAGCATATTTGCATATTCTCTTAATTCTGCCGCAAGCAGTTCTCTGTCCTCAATCTCCTTCTTATAAGAAATCCGATGTTCCATACTGGCCCAGAAATCCATCGACATCGTGCGAAACTGAATCTCCACTGGAAAATACTCCATACCATCCAGACAATAGACGGGAACTCCCACAATCACATGATAACTCCGGTATCCGTTTGGTTTTGGTTCTGCAATATAGTCCCTCTCCCGAATCATGATCAAATCCGACTGACTCTTCAAGATTTCAACCAGATTATAAATATCATCCACAAAATAGCAGATGACACGGATTCCCGCAATGTCCTGCAGATAATCCTTGGCATTCATCACACTCGGCTCTTTTCCCTTTTTCTTCAGTTTCTCCTCAAGGCTCTTCTTCTTTTTAATCCGATGCTGAATATGATGGATCGGTTTGCTGGAAGATTCGCCATATAAATTATGATTCAGTACATCCAGTCTCGTCAGCAGGATTTGTTTGGCATCTTC
>JALFVM010000208.1 GCA_022787145.1 Lachnospiraceae bacterium
GCATTTCCCAGCCACACATCGGTTCCGTGAGCCAGTCCGGCAATCCGCACCAGATCGGAAAGATATTTTGGCTTTGTGTCAATCAGCATCTGCATGGCAAAATCGGTTCCGAATTCCGGGACTCCCAGACATCCCAGCGGACAGCCTCCGATATCCTCCGGCCTGATTCCCAATGCATCCGTACCTGAAAACAGGGACATAACCCCTTTGTCATCCAGGGGCACCGTCTGTGCCGAAATACCGGTCAGATCTTCCAGCATACGGATCATTGTGGGATCATCGTGTCCCAGAATATCCAGCTTCAAAAGGTTTCCGTCAATAGAATGATAGTCAAAATGCGTCGTGATGATATCACTGTTCACGTCGTCCGCCGGATGCTGCACCGGCGTAAATTTCTCAATCTCCTCCCCTTTCGGAAGTACAATGATGCCTCCCGGATGCTGCCCGGTCGTTCTTCTGACACCGGTACACCCCTTTACAATTCGATTGATCTCGCAGTAACGTTTATGCTGCCCGCGTTCCTCATAATAATTTTTCACATAACCGAATGCCGTCTTCTCGGCCAGCGTACCAATTGTCCCTGCTTTAAAGGTCTGTCCTTTTCCGAAAATAACTTCCGTATATTTGTGGGCATTCGCCTGATACTCTCCGGAGAAATTCAAGTCGATATCCGGCTCTTTATCTCCTTTAAATCCGAGGAAGGTCTCAAACGGAATGTCAAACCCTTCCTTCTTCATCTTTGTCCCACATTTTGGACAATTTTTATCCGGCATATCACATCCCGCCATTCCGGCAAACTTTTTTACCTCCGGGGAATCAAAATCACTGTATTTGCACTCCGGACAGATGTAATGCGGCGGAAGCGGATTTACTTCTGTGATTCCCGACATCGTTGCCGCCAGAGAAGAACCTACCGAACCACGCGAACCTACCAGATAACCGTCATCGTTCGATTTCCACACCAGCTTCTGCGCAATGATATACATCACGGCATATCCGTTGGAAATAATGGAGTGTAATTCTCTTTCCAGACGATCCTCCACAATCTTCGGAAGAGGATCCCCGTAAATTTCATGTGCCTTGTTAAAACAGATATCCTTCAGATCCTGGTCAGAATTTTCAATGACAGGCGGAAATTTATCCGGATGAATCGGTGATATTTTTTCACACATGTCGCAGATTTTATTTGGATTTGTGATGACAACCTCCTCGGCTTTTTCACTGCCAAGATACGCAAATTCCTCCAGCATTTCATCTGTCGTCCGAAGGTACAGCGGTGCCTGGTCGTCCGCGTCAGAAAATCCCTTTCCTGCCATGATAATTCTTCGATAAACTTCATCCTGCGGATCCATAAAATGGACATCACAGGTTGCCACCACAGGTTTTTTGAACTGTTCCCCGAGTTTGACAATTCTGCGGTTGAGATCCATCAGATCTTCCATGGAATGCACATCAATGTTTTCATTTGCAATCATAAATTTATTGTTTCCAAGCGGCTGAATTTCCAGATAATCATAAAAATTCACCAGTCTGGCAATTTCCTGATCCGGCGCATCGTTTAAAACAGCCTGAAACAGCTCTCCCGCCTCACAGGCACTTCCGATCAGAAGCCCTTCCCGGTGAGCCTCAAAGACACTTTTGGGCACACGTGGTCTGCGGTGATAATACGTCAGATGAGACTGAGATACCAGTTTGTAGAGATTGATACGCCCCGTCTCACAGGTTGCCAGAATAATCGCATGATACGTCGGCAGCTTCTTAATCGTATTGACAGAGACTGCACCCTCTTCATTCAACTGATCAAGGTTTACAATGCCTCTTTGTTTGCACATCTCGACAAACTTGACGAAAATCTCTGCCGTACATGCCGCATCATCCACCGCACGATGATGATTATAAAGCGGCACACCTATTGCCTTGGCAACCGTATCCAGCTTGAAACGATTCAATGCCGGAAGGAGAAATCTTGCCATACCCACCGTATCCACTGCGGTAAACGCATAAGGAAGGCCAAGACGCTGACAATTTTTCTCAATAAATCCAGTATCAAACCCGGCATTGTGAGCCACAAGAATCGCACCCTCACAAAATTCCAGAAACTGTGGAAGCACCACTTCAATCGGCGGTGCATCCAGCACCATGCTGTCGTTGATTCCGGTCAATTGTTCAATTCGATAGGGAATCGGCACCTGCGGATTGATAAAGGTGGAAAAACGATCGGTAATCTGTCCATGTTCCACTTTCACAGCACCAATCTCAATAATCTTACAGGTCAATGCACTAAATCCCGTTGTTTCAATATCAAAGACCACATAGGTATCGTCGAGACTCTGCCCTCTGGAATTGACAACCATTCCCTTTGTGTCATCCACCAGATAAGCTTCCATTCCATAAATAACCTTAAAATCTGCCTCCGGCGGTACACAGCCTCCCCACGCATCAAAGCAGTGATTTGCCTCCGGGAAGGACTGCACGACTCCATGATCGGTAATGGCAATTGCTTTGTGTCCCCACTCATACGCGCGTTTTACCAATGCTTTGGCATCTGTGACACCATCCATATCACTCATTTTCGTATGGCAGTGCAGTTCCACGCGCTTTTGCGGACTGGTGTCTGTTCTCGGGTTTCGAAAATCCGATATTTTCTTAATTCCTACAACAGAACCGATAGTCAGTTCACTGTCAAAGCGATCGATGGTCGTCACACCTTTTAATTTCAAAAAGGCTCCTTTTTTCAAAAATTCTTTTGCCTCCGGCACCTGCTCATTTCGCAGAAACATCTTTACGACAATCGTATCGGTAAAGTCCGTGATCGGGAAAATCATAATTGTTTTCTCATTTCGAATCTGACGTTCCTCCAGATCAAGCACTTGTCCGTGGATGACAACCTCGCCCATCTCACCCGTGATGTTTTCCAGAGAAATTGCCTCATCGTCAAAATCTCTTCCGTATACCACATCCGGATTGTCACTTCGACGAATGCTTCTTGGCCGATCCTCAAATCCACCGTTTTGAAAGCCTCCGTTTCTGCCAGGTGTCTTATTTGCATTTGCCGGCGTCTTCGGCTGTGCTTCCTTCTTCTTTTCTTCTTTCTTCTCAACAGCAGGCTGCTGTGCTTCTTCCTCCTGCCCAGCCGCCTGACGGGCACGGTTGACTACCTGCTCTACTTCCTGATCAATCTGAAGACGGGCATTTTTGCGGTATTTGCTTTCTTCCTGTCTGACAAATTCAGTCTCCACGCGAAGGCTCATTCCACATCGCTCACAAAATACTTTTTCCAGATACGCGACCAGTTCTTCCTCTTTCTGACGGGCAATGACTGTCTCCGCCAGCTTCAGATGCATATCCATCTCTCCTGAAAACGTTACCTGTGCCGTCTGAAACATGTTGTAAAGAAGCATATCATGATTTTTCAGCTCCATCCGCATACTGCTGCGATAAGCCTCCATCAGATTCTCCGGTGTATACTGTTTCGAAAGACGAAATTTCTCAATGACTTTTATTTCAATGTTGACACCAGAAAAAAGCTGATCTTTAATCAGCTTTTCCAGTTCATAAATGTATTTTTTATGAATCCAGCGGTCACAGACGATATGTACACAGAGCTTTGTCCGCTCTCGGTTGCTCGTCACCTTTGTAACCGTTGTCATTTCCAGCCATTCCCGCAGATTTTCTCCAACGTTGAGACCTGGAAATGCATCAAAAAAATCTCGGTTCATTCTTTCACCTGTTTCTATTCTTTCTGCCAGTGAAGCAGTTCCTCGCGCAGACAGTCCAGAAGTTCTTCCTCGCGCACTTTCTTCACGATTTCACCGCCCTTAATCAGAAGCCCGACACCTTTGCCTCCGGCAATTCCGATATCGGCTTCCTTTGCCTCACCCGGTCCGTTTACAACACAGCCCATAACGGCAACTTTGATGTCAAGTGGGATATCCTGCACCAGCGTCTCTACCTGATTTGCCAGTCCAATCAGATCAATCTCGGTTCTTCCGCAGGTTGGACAGGATACGACTTCAATGCCTCCCTTGCGAAGTCCCAGTGTTTTCAAAATCCGTTTGGCGGATTTGATTTCCTCCAGCGGAGCACCCGTCAGAGAGACACGAATCGTATCACCGATTCCCTGCGAGAGAATGATACCAAGCCCAACCGCTGATTTGATGTTTCCGGAGTACAGCGTTCCTGCCTCTGTGATTCCCACATGAAGCGGATAAGTTGTCTTTTCTGCAATCAGCTCATGCGCTTTGGCACACATCATAACATCTGAAGATTTGATACTGATGACAAGATTGGCGTAGCCCATATCTTCAATTATTTTCACTTTATCCAACGCACTCTCCACAAGACCCTCTGCTGTCACACCGTGGTATTTTTCCACCAGTTCTTTCTCCAGAGATCCACTGTTTACCCCAACGCGAATCGGAATGCTGCGCTCTTTTGCTACATCTACGACTGCCTGAATGCGTTCCCTGCTTCCGATATTTCCCGGATTGATACGAATCTTATCTGCTCCATGTTCCATAGCCGCAATGGCAAGTCGGTAATCAAAATGAATATCCGCCACCAGAGGGATATGAATCTGCTTTTTGATTTTCTCGAGAGCCTCTGCCGCCTCCATCGTAGGCACTGCACAGCGGATGATTTCACATCCTGCTGCCTCCAGCGCAAGAATCTGGTTTACCGTTGCCTCTACATCTTCTGTTTTTGTGTTTGTCATAGACTGAATCAGAATCGGATTGCCTGCTCCGATCACACGATCTCCAATCCTGATTGCCTTTGTATGTTCCCGATGCATCATTTCTGTTCCCCCCAAATTAACGGCGAATCTCAAGCAACTTGTTTTTGAGTTCTTTTTCCATTCTGCGCATCTCCTGCTCTGCTTCCTGACGTTTCTGACGTCCGTCCTTCTGAATCTGCATCACTTCGTCTAAAGTTTTAATCAGAGATTCATTTGTCTGTTTCAGCGTCTCAATATCCGCTACCCCTCGCTCAGACTGTCTTGCCACTTCCACGGTAGAAGTATGCAGCATTTCTGCATTCTTTTTGAGCAATTCGTTTGTCATATCGGTCACTGCCGTCTGTGCTTTTACAGCAGCATTAGAGTTGGCAATTCCGAGTGCCAGCACCATCTGGCTCTTCCACAGCGGAATCGTATTAACAATTGTTGTCTGAATTTTTTCCACCATCGTTGTATCATTGTTCTGTACCAGACGAATCTGTGGTGCTGTCTGCATCGCAATCGTTCTCGTCAGATCAAGGTCATGCAGCTTTTTCTCAAAGCGAATACACATCGCATCGAGATCCTTGGCTGCCTGTGCGTCTTCCGCAAAACCAGTCCTCTGCGCCTTTGCCACCAGCTCAGCCAGCTCTCCCTCACGCACTTCTTTTAATTTTTTCTTGCCTGCCAGAATATACATCGTCAGTTCTTTGAAATAACTGAGATTGAGTTCATACATTTTGTCCAGTGTAGCCGCATCCTTCATCAGCTGCATCTGGTGTTTCTGCAATGCCTCTACAATTTTATCTACGTTGTTTTCTGCCTTATCGTATTTGGTCTTCATCGCATCGATCTTATTGGCACTTTTTTTGAAAAAGCCAAACAGCCCTTTTTCCTCTGTCGCATCAAAGTTTCGAAGCTCTGTCACAACACCGGTGATCAGATCTCCCACTTCACCCAGATCCTGCGTTTTTACATTTTCCAGCGCAGATTCTGAGAAATCCGCCATTTTTTTCTGTGCTCCTGCTCCATACTGAAGAATCATATTGGAATCTCTCACATTGATCTGTTTGGAGAAATCCTCCACCATTTTCTTTTCTTCCGCCGAGAGTACATCTTCTTCCGCAGGAGGTGCCGGCTTCGTTTCCTCCTGTACCACCAGTGGTTCCTGTGTATCCAGTGTTGGTTCCAGTGTCAGTGTTGGTGTTGGTGCCATCGTAAAATCTTTGAATTCTTCACTCATCCGCGTATCTCTCCTTCTTTATTTATTCTGATTTTTTGTGCTGCCAAATGCATCCTCGGTCAAACCTTCCTGTGCAAGTACTGTATGTAATACCGAAATATCCGTAGACACATCCCAGGCCATATCACGGAAAATAGAATCGAGAAGTTTTTCAAATGCAGTATTTAATGTATCCAGTGTTGCCTCAATTTCTTTCTTTGACGAAGTAATATTTTCTCCCTGAATCGGCTGCCTGTCCAGATCCTCATAAGCATCAAGAAGCTTGACCGTCGTCGGAAGGTAATATTCCATCAGTTTTTTAAGATCGGGTATCACCTCCGGATGTTCTTTCACTCGCTGGAAAATCTTCCCTATGATGTTCTCCATATGAGAGATCTTACGGGAAATCTCCACTCCCGGAATTGCATCATTGCTGGCGTGAATTTTTGCAATGTAAGCATTTCCCTCATCCAGAACAGCTTGCACTTCCTCGCTGTATTCCACCTTTTTTCGATTTTCCTGTTCGATACTTTCCAGCATCTTCTCCTGTCGTTTGCGCTCTTCAAGCTGCGCCTGCGCATCCTTATACTGTTTATACGCTTCATCCGTCACCATCAGACAGGTTCCCTTCTCATCAATATGTCCGCTTCGAAACATATTTTTGCGAAGCATTTTCTTAATATTTTTTAATACAAAGCTCTCCGTTTTCTGTGTCTGCAAGGCAAGTTCCTTGATGTCACAGTAAGTCTGCCTTCCGATGATACGAATATAATTCTTAAATCGGCTGGCAAAGCTTACTTTTTTGATTCCTGCGCCAAGAAGTACGGCACTTGCTGCTGTTATTACCAGACAGATGAGAGCCGGTGTAAATCCAAATTGTTTTGTAACAAGCAGACAGCCAAGCGTTCCGATTGCACTTGCTGTCGTAAGAACTCCTCCGCCCGCCGCCATCAGATAACCGCCCACCTGCATTCCTGTCGTTGGAAGATAACGTTCATTCTGAATCGCTGCCAGTTCCATTTTCTCCTGCTGCCGCTTTCTTTGTTTTTCCATGTACGGCTGATTGATCCACTGCTCATTAAATGTCTGCCGTCTCGCTTGTCCCTGATTAGAATATCCCCCATAATTCTGCACTTTTTTCTGTGCATTTCTCGCATTTTTCTGCGCTTCCTCCAGGCTTTTTCCGATGTTTTCCGCAGCCTTTCCGATGGACTGGCTGATCGTCTCGTTTAATTTGCTGAAGTCCTGCGAATTAATCGCATCCTGCACGGCATCCTGAATCAAATCTCCGATATTTTTCTGTTTTGCCATAGCCTGCCTCCTGAAATCACTGTCTTACATATTTTACAAACATATATTCCAGATCAAAATACGTCAGTTCTTCACTTGTTCGCTCGACTGTCCAGTCACTCATCTCATCCAGGTTCGGGAAGTAACTGTCTGCCTCATATGCATAATCGATTTTTGTCACATGTGCCACGTCGCAGTAAGGCAGAAGCTGACGGTAAATACTGTCTCCTCCGATCACATAAATATCCTCACTGTCATATTTTTTCAATTCTTCCATCAATTCTTCTACGCTGTGTACAAGGATTGCGTCCTTCACCTTATAATTCCTGTCTTTCGTCAGAACAATGTTGGTTCTTCTCTTCAGCGGAAGTCCGTTCGGAAAGCTTTCCAATGTTTTTCTTCCCATGACAACCACCTTATTCATGGTTTCCTCACGGAAAAATTTCATATCTGATGGAATGCTGACCAGCAGCTTGTTATCTTTTCCGATTCCCCAGTTTTTATCTACTGCAACAATGACATTCATGTCTGTCTTCCTCCATTTTTTGATTTTATCATAATTACCTTACACTGCAATTGGAATATTTTTCACCTGCGGACCTGCCTGGTAATTTTCCACCAGCAGATCATCCACAGTAAATGCATAAAAATCTTTGACATCCGGATTCAAAGAAACCTTTGGCGCCGGATACATCTCCCTTGTAATCAATTCCTGAACAATCGGTATATGACGGTCATAAATATGTGCATCGGCAATCACATGCACCAATTCTCCGGCAATCATATCACAGGACTGCGCAAACATCATCAACAAAATTGCATACTGGCATACATTCCAGTTGTTTGCCGCCAGAATGTCCTGTGAACGCTGATTCAGCACCATATTGAGCACCAGTTTGTCTGAATGTTTATCCGGCGTCACATTGAACGTACAACTGTAACAGCAGGGGTAAAGTGCCATTTCATGCAAGTCCTGATGTACATACAGATTCGTCATAATGCGGCGGCTGTATGGATTCTGCTTCAAATCAAACAAAACACGGTCAACCTGATCAAACATTCCTTCTTTGTACTGATGTTTGACACCGAGCTGGTATCCGTAAGCCTTACCGATGGACCCATTTTCATCTGCCCACTCATCCCAGATATGACTGTTCAAATCATGAATGTTGTTGGACTTTTTCTGCCAGATCCAGAGAATCTCATCCATCGCACTTTTCAGTGCTGTTTTCCGAAGCGTTAGTGCTGGAAATTCTTTTCTCAGATCATAACGGTTTACAACACCGAATTTCTTTATCGTATAGGCAGATTCTCCGGTATCCTCCCAGACAGGACGCACTTTTTCGCCCTCTGTACTAACACCATCCGCCAGTATCTCTTTACACATCTGAATAAACAATGTATCTGCATAACTCATTTTACTATGTCTCCTGATTTCTCAATTAATATAATCCTATTGTACCCAATTTATCAGAGAATAGCAAGGAGTCTGTTGTTCTCAATGACACACATAATTCTTTCTCCAACTTCCTGTTTGT
>JALFVM010000019.1 GCA_022787145.1 Lachnospiraceae bacterium
TGCCAAACTGCAGGGTGATCTGTTTTTTCAGTTCCTGAATCAATGCATCTTTGATAGACGGATCGCAGTAAATGTAGTCAGGAGCCACGCAGGTCTGACCGCAGTTTAAATATTTTCCGAAGACAATTCGCTTAGCAGCAAGCTTCAGATTTGCACTTTTTTCCACGATACAGGGGCTTTTGCCGCCAAGCTCCAGCGTCAGAGGCGTCAGGTGATCGGCGGCATGTCGCATCACTTCTTTGCCGACACGCTGGCTTCCGGTGAAAAAGATATAGTCAAAATGCTCCTGCAGCAGGCAGGTATTTTCTTCACGTCCGCCGGTCACAATTGCTACATAGTCCGGAGAAAAACATTCGCCGAGCATTTCCTGAATCAACTGACTGGTGTTGGGTGAGTAAGCACTTGGCTTGATGACTGCCGTATTTCCGGCAGCAATGGCATCCACCAGAGGATCGATGGTCAGAAGAAACGGATAATTCCACGGACTCATGATGAGAACAACGCCGTAAGGAGAAGGCTTCTGAAAACTTCTGGCATGAAACTGTGCCAACGGAGTCCAGACTGTCTTTTCTCTCGAAAATTTTCGCACGTGCTTCAGCATATAGCTGATTTCGCTCAGAACAAGCCCGGTCTCACACATATAACTTTCAAATCCGCTTTTTCCGAGATCTTTTCGAATTGCCTCGTTGATTTGGACTTCGTGCTTCTGGATGCAGGACTTCAGTTTGCGAAGCATTTGTATGCGGTAGTCTATATCCAGCGTAATGCCGGAGGCAAAATAATTTCTCTGTTGTTTTACGATGTCCTTGATTTCAGATGATTTCATTTTCCTCCTCCTTTTCCATTAAAAGATTATAGAATGGTTCCAGTTCTTGTGCATTCATCAATATCGGTACGGGATAGAGCGGATTGGCTTCCTTGTCCGCATAATGAACCATTTTCGGAATATCCTCCTGTTTGATTTCAGGAATCCCTTTTACGCTGTTGATAATCTTTGGCGTGCGGTAGGGCAGAAATGGAAGTGCAAACTTAAAACAGGCTTGAAATATACGGCAATATATTTTCTTAAAACGGTTCATAATAAAAACCAAATCCTTTCGTATCAGATTGATTAGTAAATTGAAATATTTGAAAATTAAAATTACTATAACAGATACGAAAAGATTTGTAAATTATAAAACGAATCCCTGTTTGTAGGGGTGGTCGTATGTGCACCGCTTTTCCTAATCACCGAAACAGACTGCCAACGGCAAGGTTGGGCTTGAAGGCTTCCGAATAGCCATTTGCACATGGGAGTCTTTCCACATCAAGTGCGATCTCTCCGCTTGTGCAGGCAACCTGTTGATTTTCTTGTTTGCTGCGCCGCCTATAGATTGCTTTTCAAACAAACTCGCGCCCTGCGCTCAAACAGTGTTTTCAAAGCAATCGCTCTGCTCGCCAAACCTGCGAAAATCTGCCAAAGGTATGCCCGCACAAGCGGAGAGATCTGCACTTTGATTCTGGAAAGGCAATCGTTCTGTGCAAATGGCTGTTCTACATGATTGGCTATCGCCTTTTCAGTACGATATGTTATAAGTTGGTGAATTATCTGCAAATACTAAATTTAAATTTTACATTATTTACCACGATATATGGAATCCTCTTTTTTGTAATTTGCTTTGCATGGCTGAACAAAAAAGACAAGTGTGCTATAATGGAAAAGTAATTGCAGAAATTAAAAAAAGAAAAGGATTATATAATAGATGAAAAAACTGGCAATCGGAATACTGGCGCATGTGGATGCCGGCAAAACAACATTATCGGAGGGGATGCTGTATAGCAGCGGCAGTATAAGAAAAATAGGAAGAGTTGACAGAGGAGATGCCTTCTTGGATACTTATGAGTTGGAAAAGGCAAGAGGAATCACGATTTTTTCCAAGCAGGCAATTCTGCAGATGGGAGATACGACGGTTACATTGCTGGATACACCTGGACATGTTGATTTTTCAGCGGAAATGGAGCGGACGCTGCAGGTGATGGATTACGCCATCCTGGTCATCAGCGGAGCGGACGGTGTGCAGGGGCATACGCTGACATTGTGGAACCTTCTTTCCAGATACCAGGTGCCGGTGTTTGTCTTTATCAACAAGATGGATCAGGTTGGTGTGGACAGAGAAAAGTTGCTCGCAGAGGTGCAGAGCAGGCTGGATGGAGGCTGCGTTGATTTTTCCAGTGATGTGGATCAGGACGAGTGGAAGGAAAATGTGGCTATGTGCGAGGAGACAGTTCTGGAGCAATATCTGGAAAGCGGAGAAATCAACCCAAAACAGGTGGTGGATATGATCGCCGAGAGAAAATTGTTTCCATGTTTTTTTGGTTCTGCCTTAAAGCAGGAGGGCGTGGAAGAATTTTTGCGTGGTATCATGGAATATACGAGAGAACCTCTCTACGCTTCCGCATTTGGTGCCCGGGTATTTAAAATCTCAAGAGACAATCAGGGAAACCGTCTGACGCATATGAAAATCACAGGGGGAAGTCTCAAGGTAAAATCGCTGCTGTCGGGGCAGGGAAAGACAGATGACTGGGAGGAGAAGGTCAATCAAATCCGCATTTATTCCGGAGAAAAATACGAGATGACGGATGAGGCCACGGCGGGAACGGTGTGTGCAGTGACTGGGCTGAATCATACGTTTCCGGGAGAAGGGATTGGGGCAGAGCAAAACGGTGAACTGCCGATTCTGGAACCGGTTCTGACGTATCGCATTTGTCTGCCGCAGGAATGTGAGGTACATACGATGCTTTTAAAGCTGCGCCAGCTGGAAGAGGAAGAGCCGGAGCTTCACATTGTGTGGAATGAGCAGCTGGGAGAAATCCATGCCCAGGTGATGGGAGAGGTGCAGATTGAGATTTTAAAAAGTATGATTCTGGAGCGTTATGGTGTGCCGGTGGAATTTGATGCAGGAAATATTGTATACAAGGAAACCATCGCAGATACTGTGGAAGGCGTCGGACATTTTGAACCGCTTCGTCATTATGCGGAGGTGCATCTGCTTCTGGAACCGGCAGAGCGGGGGACAGGACTGCAGTTTGCAACGGACTGCAGTGAGGATGAGTTGGATCGTAACTGGCAGCGGCTGATTCTGACGCATCTGATGGAACGGGAGCATCCAGGTGTGCTGACCGGCTCGCCGATCACGGACATGAAAATTACGCTGATTGCCGGAAGAGCGCATCTCAAGCATACGGAGGGCGGTGATTTTCGCCAGTCAACGTACCGTGCAGTGCGTCATGGCCTGAAAAAAGCGCAGTCTGTATTGCTTGAACCGTATTACGCATTTCGCCTTGAGGTGCCTTCTGATGTGGTGGGAAGAGCCATGACCGATATTCAGAGAATGAATGGAACGTTTGATACACCGCAGACAGAGGGCGAGATGACGATTCTGACAGGAAATGCGCCAGTCGTCAACATGAGAGATTATCAGATGGAATTGAACACGTATTCCCGTGGTATGGGAAGGATGTTTTGTACGTTGAAGGGGTATGAACCCTGTCAGAATCAGGAGGAAATCGTTGAAGCAATCGGTTATGATTCGGAAAGGGATCTTGAAAATCCAACGGGTTCTGTCTTTTGTGCGCACGGCGCCGGATTTGTGGTGCCCTGGTATCAGGTGGAAGACTATATGCATATCCATACCGGAGTGTTGGACGAAAAAGAGACAGTCGGTGAGAAACAGGCATATGTACCTGCCTATGAGCCGGAACCGTTTATCGATGAGGATGAATTAAAAGAAATTTTTGAGCGGACCTATGGTGCAGGAAGCGGAGAGAAGACCAGCCCTTACCGGAGAAAGCGTGATTATACAACAGAGGCGGTGACCAGAAGACCTGGAAAACCAAAAAAGAATAAAGAATACCTTCTGGTGGATGGTTACAACATCATTTTCGCGTGGAAAGAACTGCAGGAGCTGGCAGAGGTGGATATCGGTGCGGCAAGAGACAAGCTGATGGATATCCTGTGTGATTATCAGGGTTACAAAAAATGTACGGTGATTCTTGTGTTTGATGCCTACAAAGTCGAGGGCGGTACGGGAGAAGTACTGAAATATCATAATATTTACGTAGTCTATACAAAAGAGGCGGAAACTGCCGATCAGTATATTGAGAAAACAGCCCATGAAATCGGACGAAATTATGAGGTGACAGTAGCGACTTCGGACGGACTGGAACAGGTTATCATCCGCGGTCAGGGATGCCGTCTGTTGTCTGCCAGAGAACTGCAGGATGAGATCCGGTGGGTAAAACAGCAGATACGGGAAGAAGCTGCGCAGCATCAGACAGAATCCGGAAAGAATTATCTGTTTGATCATATGCCGGAGGAAATGAAGCAGGAGATGGAGAAAATTCGTCTTGGTCAGGATAAAGAAAAGAAGAAGTAAGAGCGTCTGCTCTTTACTTCCTCTTTTTTTCTCTTCTATTATAAATGTTCCACGCAAGGAATGCGGATAATGTTCCGGTCAGAAGACCACCCAGCACATCGGTGGGATAATGTACACCTACATATAGCCTGGAAAAGGCAATCAGTGCTGCCAGAACAAAGACGGGAATGCTGTATTTTTTGTGTTCCAGACCG
>JALFVM010000063.1 GCA_022787145.1 Lachnospiraceae bacterium
AACCAAGATTTTCATGAGTGGGATTAAGAACTGCTGTCTGCTCTGTATCAAACTCCAAAATCGGTATTTCGTTTTTAATAATAGCCATACTATCTCTCCGTCAAATTCAAATTTGTCTTTCTCTTAATTTCCTATTATACATCAGAATTATGAAAATTTCTACCCGCCGTCTTTTTCGCTGGTAACAGTGAGAAAGGCGGCTTTTTTGTTTCTAAAAAAATATTTTCAAGAAATTTTTGAAAAAGGGGTGATTTTGGGTGTGCATTTTGACCCCCTTTGTCCAAATGAGTGAAGGGGTTAATTCCGAACCACGAAAAGGTCAGCCCTTTCGCTTGTACTTTGACAACTGAATAAATCATTCACTAAGACTTTATTTCTGATGATTTTAGCCACCTTATCGGGTACGCCGAGACTTCTGCATTGCAGAACAGCGAGAACTCCCGGTATAAGTAATAGGTTGCCCCTGTTACGGCGACGACAGTCAGAAGGATAATGATTAAGAGACGAGTTTTTGATGAGTACATTGAGAAAATGTACTCAATATAGGAAGGAGGGCTTATGGACAACGATGTTTTAGCTTACAGAGTCTTACTCGAAAAGCGAAAAGAAAATGCTCCATTTTGGGAGAAGAAGGTTCTAACTGTTGAGGAAGCAGCCGAGTACACCGGTATCGGCAGGACAAAAATCAGGCAAATCATAATGAAGGGCGATTGTCCCTTTGCTGTCACAAACGGCGTTCAGGTCTGTGTAATCCGAGACAAATTTATTGATTATCTTGATAAGCAATTTCGCATTTAAGGGAGGAAAAATTATGCCAAGAACAAAAAGAAAAGACAAATCAAGAGTAGTGCTTCGTACAGGCGAATCACAGAGAGCTGATGGTACATACCATTTCAGTTGGACGGACGCCAATCATAAAAGGCGTTATGTGTATGCCAAGACACTTGATGAACTGCGATACAAAGAGGAACAAATCGCAAAAGACAAGAGCGATGGCATTAAGGCAGAAGCTCGTTACACAACGGTCAATGACATTTATGAGCTTTGGAAGGATTTGAAGCGAGGTCTGAAAAACAACACTTTTGAAAACTACAAGTATACCTATAACCCAAAAATGAGAACTTCAATAACGAACGATACCGATACGAGGTAGAAAGGAAAAGTGACCATGGGATACGCACGAAAAGATGTTGAAAAAGCCAGGAAGGTTTCCAAAAAATTTGTCCGCTACAAGGAAGGGGCAGAGAAGTATAGCATGGGCTTGACAAAGTTTCAGGCTCTGGCAAAAGAAGCCAAGGCAGTTTATAAAATTGATAAACTGGCCCTGGTGAATTGCGAGATTTTTGAGGATTATCTGGAAACCTTTCACAGTGCCTGATTTTGCAGGCAGGCTAAAAAGAAAATGCTCGATACACTCTTGACTTTTTGTCATACAAAAAGTATCCTATAGACAGGGAGGCGTGAGAACAGGTATGGCGGATATGGGAAGACCAAAGAGCGAACACCCGAAAAAGAAAATATTGAGTGTTCGCGTCGATGATTCCTTGTATCAACGGATCTGTGCTTACGCTGAACACCATGGAATGAATGCGACAGAAGTTGTCTTGCAAGCGTTGGAAAAACTTATATCCAAACGTGAGTAGTATCGAGCCCTTCTCCTTTTGAGGAGGAATTGATATGGCAAAGACAAGAAAAGATCTGCGGGGCAGGGCCCTGCGAAAAGGAGAGATGCAGAGAAGTTCCGACAAGCGGTATTCCTACTGTTATACAGATCCGCTTGGACGGCGCAAGTACATCTATGCAAACGACCTTGTGACACTCAGGGAAAAGGAAGCAGAGTTAACCAAGAACCAGTTGGACGGTCTGGATACTTATGTTGCCGGAAAAGCAACAGTGAACTTCGTGTTTGACCGGTATATGAAGTTGAAGGCCAATCTCAGGCAGACAACCCGAAGCAACTATCTGTATATGTATGATCGCTTTGTCCGAAACACCTTCGGCAACAAGAAGATTGCGGATATACGTTTCTCGGATGTACTGCAGTTTTATAACTGCCTGATGCAACAACAAGAGATGCAGATCAACACACTGGAAAGCATCCATACACTTCTGCGTCCGACGTTTCAGCTGGCGGTTCGTGATGGCATCATCCGGAACAATCCCACGGATGGGGTACTGGCAGAGGTCAAGAAAAATTCTGACCATCATAGCGGAATGCGCCACGCTTTGACGGTGGCTCAGCAACGGGCCTTTATGGAGCATATTGCCAACCATCCGGTCTACTTCCACTGGTGGCCGTTGTTCACCATATTGCTGGGTACAGGATGCCGGATCGGGGAAGCGCTGGGCCTTCGCTGGGAAGATATTGACTGTGAGAATCGTGTGATCCATATCAATCATAGTCTGGTCTACTATCCGGTGGGGGAGAGCCGCACCTCTGTCCAGCATATCTCAAAGCCGAAAACAAAAGCCGGCGAGCGCACAATTCCAATGCTGGACTCTGTGCAGGATGCCTTTGAAATGTTACGGGAAGAACAGCTGGAGAACGGCTGGAACGATGTGGAGATTGATGGAATGCACGGGTTCATCTTTTGCAACCGCTTCGGGAATGTTCCCAATCCCCAGTCTGTCAACCGGGCTATTAAAAGGATTGTTTCCGATTATAATGCCACGGAGGAAATCAGCGCGAAGAGGGAACACCGGAAAGCAGTTTTACTTCCAGATTTTTCTGCGCACCATCTTCGGCACACCTTTTGCACAAGGCTTTGCGAACAGGAGACCAACCTGAAGGTTATCCAATCGGTCATGGGCCATAAGGACATCAAAACCACGATGGATATTTATGCCGAGGCGACCGAGGAGAAAAAACAGGAATCGTTTGAACGATTGGCTGCTACATGGAATGTATTTTGAGAAGGGCTTGGAGAGACAAATTGTCTGACAGCAAAATTCTTGAAATGACAGCAAATTGACAGCAAATATACGAGAATCACGAAGCATTACAGGGCATCATGAATGAGGGAGTCTGTTGAAAAACAGCACCGTGAAGCGCTACGAAGCGTGACACGGTAAAACCAAGAAAAATCCCGACCATGAAACCCATCGACTAAAAAGCATTGATTCTACGCCTTTTATCAACCGCGTTTGGCTGATTTGACACCACATTGACACCAAACTTGCAGAAAAGGCTTTACAAGAAAGCAGAGAGTTAGGTGTCGTCCTTTTCATAATCCCAATACCGGTCAAAGCCCAGCATATCCAATTCCTTGTAATATACCGGACGAGGCTCTTTACTGAAATTCAGCGGTGTACTGTTCAGTATATAGCCTCCAGTAGATGGGTCCCAATCA
>JALFVM010000011.1 GCA_022787145.1 Lachnospiraceae bacterium
GGGCGTGTCAATAAGGTATATCTCCACTTACATGCAAGCATGACATGGAGAATACCTTTTGACACTGTAATCATTTCAATTGTTTACTAGTATATCAAATTCAATTTCGCTTGTATAGTCTCAAATTTAAAAAGAGCGAAGCCATTTTTGAATGACTCCGCCCGTTCTTTCTCATGCTTTATCCGGATATGTATAAAAAGTATGTACGCCATGTCGGAACAGATATTTCAAATCTTCATCAAACCATTTTACATATTCTTTGTTTGCCTGATCTTTTGCCACAAAAAACAGTGCTCCCTTTGACAAATCCTTTCCTTCAATTGCAGACTGTACCGCCTTTACGGTTGTGTCTGACACTGTAACCGTATGAATTCGACCATCCACAGTCGGCGAAAACTGCGGCATGCCATTTGACACTTCCCATACTACATCATATACGCTATCCGGAAATTCTTCACTCTCCACACGGTTTAAAATAACATTTGCCACCATGATTCTGCCTTCAAGATCTTCACCGCCGGCCTCTGCCTCCACAATGTGAAGAAGCGTATCATAATCCGTATCAGACATGATTGTGGAAGAACAGCTTACCGCTGCCTGATCACTGATATCATTAACTGCCTGTTTCAAACCATAACTGGCATCCATCATACGGATTACCTTTACTTCTTTTGCTCTCTGTCCAACAATGACATCCTCACAAGACGTTCCAATCCGCTCCACATGGCTCTTATGTTCCTGTGATTTGCGAACACCAGTGAGTGCTCCATTAATTCCAGGAGGAATGGTTGACTGGGGCTGTATCATCTGTTCTTGCACCTCTGCCGCATAGACATCCCTGTTATTATTCCTTCCCACAACGCTGCCAACACCTGCAATGGAAAGTATCAACGCCAAAACAATTGCAGCAAGCTTTACCTGTGGTCTGACCCGACGCAGAACCTTTTTGTATCTTTTTCGTAATCTTTTGTAACATCGTCGGATTAATTTCAGCTTTCTCATCGTCAACAATTCCTTTTATATCTTATTTTTTACAATTTTATTAAACACTTGGTAATATTTTATTAAACAGTAAGGAATTCGTCAAGCATTTTTTAATTTTTTGTTTATTTCTTTTTTAATAAATAGTTCAAATTTTTACTTTCTACTGCATTTATTCTCCACTTTTTTACATATTTATAATCATTTCTGTTACCAGCTTTTTAAATTCTTCCGATACACGATCCGCCGTCTCCTGCACTTCTTTGTGATTCAGCTGTTTCTGACTCATTCCAGCTGCAAGATTCGTGATACAGGAAATGCCACAAACCTCCAGTCCCATATGACGCGCGGCCATCGCCTCGCAGGCAGTGCTCATGCCAACTGCATCGCCACCCCAAGCTCTGCA
This sequence comes from Lachnospiraceae bacterium, assembly GCA_022787145.1. Classification (GTDB taxonomy): domain Bacteria; phylum Bacillota; class Clostridia; order Lachnospirales; family Lachnospiraceae; genus JALFVM01. The sequence goes on from JALFVM010000011.1 coordinate 1,388, forward strand.
CATACGAATCTCTGCCGGCGTCTCATAATTCGGTCCTGTAAACTGCACGTAGACTCCTTCTTTCAGAACAATTCCACACTTCTTTGCCGATTTTCTGATAACCTCCTGCAGACGTTTGCTATACACCTCACTCATATCCGGAAAACGTTCCCCCAACTCGTCCAGATTCGGGCCAATCAACGGACTTGGAACAGCAGTCGTAATATGATCGGTAATCATCATAAAATCACCAGAGCTGTAAGTCTCATTCACTCCTCCTGCTGCATTCGTCAGAATGATTTTCTTTGCTCCAAGCACCCCCATCAGACGTGTCGGAAGAACAACATCCGACATAGCATAACCCTCATAGTAGTGTACTCTTCCCTGCATAATCACCACCGGCACATGCTCCACATATCCAAAGACAAAACGCCCTTTGTGACCTTTTACGGTAGAGATCGGAAACCCTTCAATCTCTGAATATTCCACAACAGCCTCTGTCTGAATCCCATCGGCATAATCTCCCAGACCTGAACCAAGAATCAAGCCAATCTCCGGTTTAAAATCCGTTTTTTCTCTCACACTTGAAACACATGTCATTAATTTTTGATACATAAAAACACTCCTTTTCAAATTTATTCGAGATTGTCGTCTCCATCCATTTCTCAATCTCTTCCCTGTGCATTTTCTTCTTAGTCATCGGATTTTTGATCAGAGTGAATCAGATTACGAATTCCCTCAACGGCAATCTGAACTGCCAGATCGGTATCATGTATGACCGGATTGTCCAGCCCTTCTTTTTCCCGTTCCTGATTTGCCATCACAAGAAAACAGGCACCAGCACGTACGCCAAGACTGCTTGCCACCACAAACAACGCCGCCGACTCCATCTCCGATGCCAGACATCCCAGCCGTTTCCATGCTTCCCACTTATTCGTCAACTCATAACTGACTGGTTTAAGTTCCGGAGAATGCTGTCCGTAAAAGGAATCTTTGGACTGCACCACTCCCACATGATACTTCTGTCCGAGTTTTTCTGCCGCATTCATCAAAGCATTCACCACCTCGATATTTGCCACCGCCGGAAATTCTATCGGTGCATACTCCCTGCTTGTTCCTTCCATACGAATTGCGCCGCTGGCAATCACAACATCCCCACTTTTGACAGGAAGCTGCATACCGCCGCACGTACCAATGCGAACAAAGGTATCTGCGCCCGCCATCACCAGTTCTTCCATTGCAATCGCTGCCGATGGACCTCCAATGCCCGTGGAGGTAACACTGACCTTCACGCCGTCCAGATATCCGGTATACGTCACAAATTCACGGCTGTCTGCAATCAATTTTGCCTGCTCAAAATGCTGTGCAATTTTTTCACATCGCTTTGGATCTCCAGGTAAAATCACATATTTTCCCACATCTTCCTTTCCCACCTGAATATGATACTGTTTTTCTGGATTTTCCGAATATTTCATAAGCATCCTCCTTTCACAATTCTCAAGCTTCCTATGGTGCCATTTTTTTTAACTTCATTTATCCTGCAAGCAGGAACAATTTCTGACTTTCGCCCCTTATATCATATTACTTTATTTTGCTCAAAAAAGCAAAAAATCCCCGCCTTTTTCAGACGGGAATCTTTTGTATTTTTATACTCTTTTATCGATTGTTAATCGCTGTCACAAGAGCATCAATGGAAGCGCGGATGATATCCTGATCCACTCCGGCACCCCAGGAAAGGCTGCCATCCGGTTTCTGAATACCAACGTAAGCAATCGCTTTGGAGCTGGAACTCTGCTCCAGCGCATGCTCCTGGTAAGTCACAAGTTTGTATTTCAATTCGTAAGCCTTCTTCAGTGCATTGCTGACTGCATCGAGACGACCATTTCCATGTGCCTCTGTTGTGATCGTTTTGCCACGGAACGTAGAAGTCACCTGAGTTGTAATATTGCCATCCTTCTGCTGGAAATGTACTTCGTTGATGCAGTAAGGCTCCACCACATTTTCGAAAGTCTTCTTGAATAGATTGAAAATCTCGTCCGGAAGCAGCTCTTTGTGTGTGTGGTCCGATACTGCTTTTGCTGTATATCCCATAGCCTCGCGCATTTTTGGCGGAAGGTTGAGTCCGTATTTTGTCTCCAGAATATAGCCGACGCCGCCTTTTCCGGACTGGCTGTTGATACGAATGACATCGGCATCGTAATTTCTTCCAACATCAGTCGGGTCAATCGGCAGATAAGGAACAGTCCAGTGATCCGGGTCTTTCTCCTCAATCCAGTGCATACCTTTGGCAATCGCATCCTGGTGAGAACCGGAGAATGCCGCAAATACAAGTGCACCGCTGTATGGGCTTCTCTCATCAATCTTCATTCCAGTATATTCCTCGTAGCATTCGCAGATGTGAGGCATATTGGAGAAATCCAGTTCCGGATCAACGCCCTGTGCATACATATTCATTGCCAGTGTTACAATATCCACATTACCGGTACGCTCACCATTTCCAAATAACGTTCCTTCGATACGGTCAGCACCTGCCAGGATTCCCATCTCAGCGTCTGCCACGCCGCAGCCGCGGTCATTATGCGGATGCAAAGAAACGATGACATTTTCACGGTATTTCATATTTTCACACATATACTCAACCTGGCTTGCATATACGTGAGGCATCGAATGCTCTACCGTTACCGGCAGATTGATGATTGCTTTTTTGTCCGGTGTCGGTTTCCATACATCCAGTACAGCATTACATACTTCCAGTGCATATTCCGGCTCTGTTCCGGTAAAGCTCTCCGGGCTGTACTCGAAAAGGAAATTACCCTCTGTCTCATCTGCCAGATCTTTCAGAAGCTGTGCTCCCTCCACGGCAATCTTGAGAATCTCTTCTTTGGATTTGCGGAATACCTGCTCTCTCTGAGAAAGAGAAGTGGAATTGTATACATGAATGATCGCTCTCGGTGCACCTTTTACTGCCTCAAAAGTCTTGCGGATGATATGCTCTCTCGCCTGTGTCAGAACCTGAATTGTTACATCCTCCGGAATCAGGTTCTGCTCAATCAAGGTTCTCAAAAATTCATATTCTGTCTCAGAAGCAGCCGGGAATCCAACCTCAATTTCTTTAAATCCGATCTCCACCAGCAATTTGAAGAATTCTACTTTCTGATCCAGACTCATCGGGATAACCAGTGCCTGATTGCCATCACGAAGGTCTACGCTGCACCAGATTGGTGCTTTGTCTACACTGTCCTTCTGTACCCATTTGTTGCATTCAACCGGTGGTCTGAAATATTGCTTTTTGTACTTTGATGCGTTCATCATCTTTTTTGTTCCTCCTATTTTATCCTTGATTTACAATTTTTCTTATACGTTCAGAAAAGCCCTTCTTCTCTGCCGGCTTGCGCCGGCTAGAGACGAAGGGCTTATAATTATCCTACGCGGTACCACTCTAATTTATGGAATCACTCCATACACTCACCAGATACGGATTCTTCTGAACCTTATATCCTTCCCCTGTAACGGTGGGAATCCGTCTGCGTCTACTCCCAGATGGTTTCGGGCAGCCACTCAGAGGTCAGTTCTACTTATCTCTTCCACTGTTTCACATCAACCAACAGCTTTCTGAAGTCCGAAATAAATGTACTACTCCTCGTCCTTGTATTATCTTGATTCATTTCTATGGTTATTACCATACCATTTCACGGAAGTTTTGTCAAGAGAAGAATTTTTTGGTTCATTCTTATCATCGGGGCAACAGGATTTGAACCTGCGACCTCACGGCCCCCAGCCGTGCGCGCTACCAAGCTACGCCATACCCCGCAAGCACAGTATATTATACCAGAATTGCTTACAAAAAGCAAACTATTTTTCAAATTCCTGTTTGTAGTTGTATGTGCACCACTTTCCTGGTCAACGGAGCCAAATCCCAATGGCAAGGTTTGGCTTGAGGGTTTCCGAACAGCCATTTGCACAGGGAAGGTCTTCCATATCAAGTGCGATATTGCCACTTCCACTGGCAACCTGTTGATTTTCTTGTCTGGCTGCGCCGCCTATAGATTGCTTTACAAACAAACTCGCACAAAGTGCTCAAACAGTGTTTGCAAAGCAATCGCTATGCCCGCCAATCCGGCGAAAATCTGCCAAAGGTCTGCCCTCGGAAGCGGAGATATCCGCACTTTGATTATGGAAAGTTGTCAATCTGTGCAAATGGGCCGTTCTACTTTATTGGCATTGTCTTTTGTTGGGCGATAGTTGGACACAATTCCGTCCCCATATTCGTCCGTCAGTATCATTTATAAAAACATAGGAGTTTTCTACATGACCGCACTCGTTCGAGAGGGATATCCCAGCGCAGACATTTGGAGAAATTTTCGCAGTTTTTTCGAGCATAGCGATTGCTCGCGACGCACTGTTTGAGCACTGCGTGCGAGTTTGCGTC
>JALFVM010000207.1 GCA_022787145.1 Lachnospiraceae bacterium
TTTGAACTCCTCTTTTACCTGATCGTTGTAAGCCGGGTTAAAATCAATTGCCACACGTCCCAGAAGAATCAAATCTAATGGTCTTGATGAATCAAATTCAATATACTTCATTTTCCACCTCTGCCTCTCTGCGTGCTTTTCAATTTTAGCACGCACGTCTATTTGTTCTTGTTGAGTTCAATATACCACACATGTTATCCAAAACGCAAGAATTTTCTCATCTTTTTCTCAACTTTTAACAATTTATACAAGAATCGCATCTTGTATTTATATAATTTTACGCCTCACAAAAGCACGCATTAGCACGCTCTCAGGACAGGGGACAGTTCTGTGTCCGAACTCTATAGATATTTTTTTATACATCTGCTACAATAAGAACAAAGTGGGCAAGCCCACTTCAACTCCCCACACCCCTCACTCATAATTCAGGAGGTTTCATCAATGAATTTTATCATATCCGGCTACGGAGACGGCAGCCAGCCAACCATTAAACGTTACCAGAATCAGCAGGTCACCTGGACCTCCTGTATTCCTAATCCCTCTTTTCTCTGTGAAACCGAACATTTTCTGTTTGCCGTAGGAGAATTTGACGATCACTGCACAATAACTTCTTTTTCAAAAGATAAACCCGGATGTCCTCAAATTGACACTGTAACTCTGGAAGGTACCTGTCTGTGCCATCTGTCCGCCCATCCTGAACAGCATTTTCTCGCAGGCTCCTGTTGGGGAAACGGACTGTTTTTTACCATATCATACAATGCCGACGGCACTTTCGGTGATATTTTATACCAGGAATATCAGTCAGACGGCACCGGACGCACTTCCCGTGTGCACTGTGCATTAATTCTGAGTGACTCGATCTACGCTGTAAATATCGAGCTGGATCTTATTCTCTGTTATCATCTGGAGAATGGAATCCCTGTTCCTTATTCCCGTCTTTCACTTCCTTCCGGTACCGGTCCCCGGCATATTTACGCCAACACCCGTGACCGACTGTTTTACTGCGTTACAGAATACTCCAGCCAGCTTCTTACGATAGACTACAGTTCTCCGGAGGAAATGAAACTGCTGTCTGTTCAATCTCTTATAGATCCTTCCTTCAGCGAAACAAGCTACGGCTCCAGCCTGGCCGTCACAGCCGATTTGAAACACCTTTACGCTGCCAACCGTGGGGAAAATACGATTGCTCATTTTCTTCTGGATACTAATGGTATGCCTGTATTTTCAGACCGGAGTTCCTGTCTCGGCAACTGGCCCCGCCATATTGCTTTGATTGATCATGACCAATGTCTTGCCATTGCCAACCAGAAAAGCGGAGAGGTTGTATTCCTTTCTCGAGACTGTCATACTGGTATTCTTGGGCAGGAAGCATTTCTTACTATACCACTTGAAGGTGCGAGTTTTGTTGGGGAAGTGTAGAACAACGTGGGCAAGCCCACTTCAACTCTCCATCCCCCGGAGGTTTTTTGTATCATAGGAAAGTCAGAGGACTTTCCTATGATACAAAAAAGAGACAGACGTAAATCTGTCCCCCCGTACTATATTGCATAAGTTTTCAGCAACATATTTTGAAATTCTTTATCCTGCACAGCACGTTTCAAGTCATCCAGACGATTTTCTGTTATCAGGAGAAAATTCAGTTTATTAATTCTCTCTTCTCCTTTTTCTATACCAATTCTCAATCCATCATTTCTGCTGTCCTCCAGCATTTCATCAAACGCTTTGCACATATTCACTTTCCATCCTTTCTCCTGATTTTTCTGTTCTTTTTGCAGTTCCCTTAGCTGCCTGGTGTTACTCATAGATGTCATCACCATAAATAGATCTTGTGGAACTTCCGACAGTTCATCATGATTTTCGTTGAGAAACCCTTTCAGTTTTTCTTTATTGTTCTTGCTCTGCAGAAATCCAAACAACAGCTTCAAATCACTATGGAATAACTCCAGATTCTCAATCTTCTGTACTTCTATCAGATGCATCCGATAATCCATAAACAGCTCTTTCCATTCTTCCGGTATATCTGTCCAGTCCAGCAGTTCATGAAGGGTACGGGCTCCCTTCCATTCTCCATCCCCGAAAAAAATGACCACAACCGCCACCGGTTTCAGCAAATCTTCCACAGAAAAACGGCTCAGATACTCATCACTTTTCAGATCTTTCTTCCTGTCATGCATCTTTTGTATCTCGTGTCTCTGTTTCATATACTCTCTAACCGTATACTCTAAAGACCGCAGCACCATTGACGGATCCAGATAATTCTGGTCTTCCAGACTGAAAATAAAATAATTTGCTCCATGGATGATCTTATGTAAAAGATCATGTCCTCTAATAACTGTCATATCGTCCTTTGCACTATCCGAAGAATGAATTTCCGACACATACACCAACTGTGTGCCGGCTTCCTTCACATCCTCCGGAGCAATACACTGGATCCCATGAAAAAAATACCCATTCAAAAGATCTGCGCTACGATACCTGTCATTCAAGTAATACTTTTCATTTATGTCCTGCTTCAATTAACCCTCGCTTTCCTCACAGATGCAAATCATTACATTGCATTTATAACTTTATTATAGCGATTTCAAATATAATCGTCAAGCAAAAATACTCACCAAAATATTTTGCGTCCGTAATATGATATTTAATAACTTCTGGAAATATGGCGAAATGCCGAAGATATGAATAGCTACCAGATATTTGCAAACTTATGGTAACATGAAATATTCCTATATACAATCAAAAGTGTTCGACAAAAAATGTCAGCCCAATAGGGTAGAGGGAGAATAGTTATCTCGCCCCTCCCATTGAACCGTACATACGGGTCTCGTATACGGCTCTACAACTTATATTCCAACTTTCACTAAGTAATAGGATAAGGGATTGAGCAGACCAGCTCCATCTTTTATC
>JALFVM010000221.1 GCA_022787145.1 Lachnospiraceae bacterium
CAAGATAAAATAAAAACAGAAATGTCATGTTATGTGAGGAGAGGTACGATGAATATACCAGAATTATTGGATCAATTATTAAGTGAGGCACATAAAAATTATGCATTGCGGGAGCGGCTTCTGAAAACAAGAGAGTCTGAGAATCCTTTGGAAGCTTTTTGCAAGGTATGCAGAGAGCTTGGGTATGAGATATATGAAATGGATCTTGTTATGGCTGGGGAAGAATTTTATGCCACGATGAAGCGCAGTACGAACGGTGGCGGTGAAAATTCTCCGGTGCTTTCGGGTGAAGATGATTTTTATGAATTATTTTTTGCTGCATTATAAGAAAGGTGGGGGAATCTGATGAAAGTTGTAATTGTAGGGGGTGTCGCAGGCGGTGCGACAGCAGCAGCCAGAATCCGAAGGCTGGATGAACAGGCGGAAATTTTTGTTTTTGAAAGGTCTGGCTATATTTCCTATGCGAACTGTGGTCTTCCATATTATATCGGTGGCGTGATTGAAAATCCACAGCAGCTGACGCTTCAGACACCGGAAAGTTTCTTTTCGCGATTCCGGGTGCATATGAAGGTGCATCATGAAGTGACGGCAATCCATCCGGAGAGAAAAACGGTTTCTGTCAAGAAGCTCGAAAGCGGTGAAATATTTGAGGAGAGTTATGATAAGCTGCTGCTTTCTCCGGGAGCAAAACCAACGCAGCCCAGACTTCCGGGTGTGGGAATTGACAAATTATTTACATTGCGCACGGTGGAGGATACGTTCCGTATTAAAGAGTATATCAATAACAATCATCCAAAGTCGGCTGTTCTTGCCGGTGGCGGCTTTATCAGTCTGGAGCTGGCGGAAAATCTTCGGGAGCTTGGTATGGACGTGACGATTGTACAGCGTCCGAAACAGCTGATGAATCCGTTTGATTCGGATATGGCATCTTTTATTCACAGTGAGATGCGCAGGCATGGAATCAAACTGGCACTCGGACATACAGTGGAAGGATTTGTGGAAAAAGAAGATGGCGTAGAGGTGCTTCTGAAAGAAGAGCCATCACTTTGTGCAGATATGGTTGTACTGGCGATCGGCGTTACGCCGGATACATATCTTGCGGGAGAGGCAGGATTGGAACTGGGCATAAAGGGAAGTATTCTTGTCAATGATCGGATGGAGACTTCCATTCCTGACATTTATGCGGTCGGCGATGCCGTACAGGTAAAGCATTATGTGACCGGGCAGGAGGCATTGATTTCTCTTGCGGGTCCTGCAAACAGGCAGGGACGCATTGCAGCCGACAATATCTGTGGAGGGGACAGCCGCTATCCGGGCTCACAGGGAAGTTCTGTGATTAAGGTGTTTGATATGATGGCGGCATCTACCGGTCTCAATGAAACCAATGCAAAAAAGGCGGGACTGGATGTGGACAAGGTTATTCTGTCGCCTATGAGCCATGCGGGCTATTATCCCGGAGGCAGATTAATGACCATGAAGGTCGTTTTTGAGAAGGAAACGTATCGCCTTCTGGGGTCTCAGATTGTGGGCTATGAAGGTGTGGACAAGCGCATTGATGTGCTGGCAACGGCAATACATACCGGAATGAAAGCGACAGAATTAAAAGATTTGGATCTTGCCTATGCACCGCCGTATTCCTCGGCAAAAGATCCGGTCAACATGGCGGGCTTTATGATTGACAATCTTGCGGATGGAATATTGAAGCAGTTCCATCTGGAAGATCTGGCAAGTCTGCCCCATGATGGCAGTGTGACGCTGCTGGATGCCCGCACGGCGGGAGAATATCGTCGTGGACATATCGATGGATTTGTCAATATTCCTGTGGATGAGTTAAGAGAACGTCTGGGTGAAATTGAGGCAGGAAAGCCTGTCTATGTGATCTGCCAGAGCGGACTGAGGAGTTATATTGCCTGCCGGATCCTTGCCGGGAATGGATTTGACTGCTACAATTTCTCAGGCGGGTTCCGGTTCTACGATGCAGTTATGCATGACCGTTGCCTGATCGAGACTGCTTTTGCCTGCGGTATGGATAAAAACTGAATTGTGGAGATGACAAAATTGCTGCATAAGACGCTCAGTTATCATCATTATAAAGAAGACTTTTATCATGTATTTTTGCAACAAAATATTATAGAGAAAAATTCTTCATCATATTGATTTTTTTGAGGATTTTTGTTATCATTTAATTGAACAAAGAAGATCGTGGTCGTTCGGCTCACGGTTGGAGTTCCCAAATGAGAGTTAGTTCGCTCTCCCGAATAGGCTGCAAAGCTGAAAAACAAGGAACCTTACAAAAGAGTAGTAGTGCTCCTGATTTTATCAGGAGCATTTTTCTTGTAAAGATAGGTGGATTATTATGGATGATTTATTACAAAAATATAATGATTATATCCGTTTAAAAAATTGTAGAGCAGAATATCTACTATCCAACGGAATGGTTATTGATTTTACATACAAAGAAGAAAATTTTATACATCTGCTTGGTCTACATAAATTAACAGATATTCAGCTTATCCAATTGTTCAATGATAAAAGTAACAAAAAGGTAAAGAGTAAATATATCATCAGCCGTATCAAGAAAAACAAATTTACCGATGCTATGGTAAAATCCAGTGTATTTTATGGAAAAATATCAGAGAGATATGAAAGCTTTTCCTATGATAATTTAACCACATTAACTTATACGGATGCAGTAATAAATTTTAATCCTGCGCTCATCAAATCAAAAATTAAAAGTGATTATCTGTTGTTTGAAGAAAAAACAAACAAGGAATATAATCATCTTGGCATTGCCATTGATATTACAACAAAAAAGAGATATATAGAAACATTTTTCCATCAAGAATCTGATATGTATATAAAAGGCCAACAAATAGTAAAAGTAGAAAGTTTTACACTTTATACCCCGGATAATCAAATTATTGTAATTGATTCATTTTAAAGTGGCGCTTTATGAGCTTATTATAGGGCTTAAAGACACTCTGACTTACGTTAGTGGTCCGTGAGTGTATTACAATGTGTCAGTAATAAAAGATAATAGTGTCCATTAGGTGCACAAAAGGGGTTTTCGGGAAATAAACAGTTCTAAGAAGGGAGGGATATGACTCATATGAGTCACATCCCTCCCTGAACTTTTTTAAAATAAAGAAGGCTTAAAGCGCCTATTTTTCAGCATCTTTTAATTGTTTACGAAATTCTTTTGGCGATACACCGCAATGCTTTTTGAATAAACGGCTGAAATATAGTGGATTGTCGTAACCGACAATCGAGGCAATTTCTGTAATATTATAGGTTGTGGATTCCAGCAAACTTTGTGCATTGGATATGCGCAAGGACAAAATGTACTGGGCAGGAGTTGCGCCTGTATAATCTTTGAAATTGCGGATAAACCAGCTGACACTCATGCCGTGTTGTTTTGCGTAATCTTCTATGTTGATGGGCAGATTGTAATTTGAGTGGAAATAGGTAACAGCCTTATCCATCTCGTCCATCAGAAATGCACTTTTTTTGCGGGGCTTTGTTTCCTGAAGCCGAGAAATCAATATGAATAGATATTCAAGATAATAAACCAGTATTTTTTCATAATATGGTTTACAGAGTTTTAGTTCCTGAATCATCTGAAGAAAGATTTTTTTGTATTCCAGAGAGGTTCCGGTATGAATGACATGTGATTTTTCCGGAAATCCATAGTTTCTTAGAATATTTGTGACGTTATTTCCTGTGAAATGAACCCAGTAAACTTCTGTATGATCGACTCCATAGTAATAGTAGCGCTGTTCTTCTTTGGGACGATAGAGTACCATATTGCCGGCGGTTACAATCTCTTCGACCCCATGAAAGTAAAAATGGGCTTTCCCCGAAGCAATATACAATAACTGGAAATCGAGACGTCCTCTTGGGCGGTGTGTTGGCAGTTTTGGGCGGGTCAGAAGATGATAGGTACCTGCACTCCCGACGAAGAGAGGATGTTTTTTGTCTTTAAAATCCATATGCGTGTTATGGTAGTAAGCATTATCTGTATATATAATCATCACCTCAGAAAAATTGTATCATTTTGGGCATGTTTTGTCTATTTCTATTTATGTATATTACTGAAAAATCACTGTAAAATATAGGTAAATAAAAAACAAAGTAACTCGAGATTACTATTTTTACAAAACTCAAAAAATGCATGAATGAAAAAAATAACTGGGGGATGAAAAATGAATGAGAAAAAGTATTTAACATGGGTGAATAAGATCGGATACGGATCCGGTGATATTGCAGGTAATGTGGTGTATGCATTGTTATCTGCCTTTGTCATGATCTTTCTTACGGATACCGTGGGATTGAATGCGGGGATTGTCGGAACATTAATTGCGGTATCGAAACTGTTTGATGGTGTCAGTGATATTTTCTTTGGCGCGATGATTGATAAAACACATAGTAAAATGGGAAAAGCGCGTCCGTGGATGCTTTATGGTTATTTTGGATGTGCAGTGTGTCTGGCAGCAATTTTCTGCATTCCGGCAGATTTAAGTGATTTTGCGAAATATGCCTGGTTCTTTGTTGCATATACGGTATTGAATGCAGGATTTTATACAGCAAATAATATTGCATATTCTGCACTGACTGCTTTAATTACAAAGAACAATCATGAACGTGTCCAGATGGGAGCGATTCGATTTATGTTTGCATTTGGAACAAGCATGCTGATTCAGACGATTACGGTTGGATGCGTGGCTCATTTTGGCGGCGATGCGGCGGCATGGAGAACCGTTGCGATTATCTATGCAATGATCGGTGTTGTCTCCAATACGTTTTCTGTGCTTTCTGTCAGAGAACTTTCTCCGGAAGAACTTACGGAAGGCGAAAATCAAGAATCTGTTTCAGAAGAAAAATATAGTTTAGTCGATGCGTTTAAGATTCTTGTCCACAATAAATACTATCTGATGATTTGTGCTTCTTACATTTTAATGCAGATTTATTCCGCAACTTTGAACATGGGTATTTACTTTATGACATATGTTTTGAAGAATGCCAATCTTCTTGGTGTATTCTCATGGGCAATTAACATTCCAATGATTGTTGGTCTGTTGTTTACTCCTGCACTTGTTGCTAAATTTAAAGGAATGTATAAATTAAATATTTATGGATATTCCCTTGGTACAATCGGACGTCTCGGTGTCGTAGTGGCTGGTTATATGGGAAGTGTTCCATTAATGCTGGTATGTACTGCCATTGCCGCAATCGGTATGAGTCCGCTTCAGGGAGATATGAATGCACTAATCGCAACCTGTTCGGAATATACATATCTGACTACTGGAAAACGTGTAGATGGTACGATGTACTCCTGCACATCCTTTGGTACAAAGATTGGTGGTGGTATTGGTACAGCACTTGCAGGATGGCTTCTTGCATTTAGTGGTTATGTCGGAGGTGCGACTGAACAGTCAGCGTCTTGCATGAATATGCTTCATATCATGTACCTTTGGCTGCCGATGATTCTCAACCTTCTCATTACACTTATTTTGACCAGGATGAATGTGGAAAAAGCAAACGAAGAACTCCGCCAAAATGCAAAAAAAGAGAAGTGTTTTCGTCAACAGTAAGACAGATAGCTGCGAGGAAAAATGATGACAAGTTCAACAAAGAAAGCCAAATTAGAATTTCTTCAAATTCCAGGGGGAGAAGATGTGCTGGCATTTCTGGGAAGCAAATGGATTAAACAGTATGGAGCAGATAAAAATGGAAGACCGGATGATACGGGACACTATCATAATTTATTAGAGATCGGGATCTGCAGATGGGGAAGAGGGACTGTGCTTTTGGGAAAGCAGGAGATGGAATATACGGAGGATACCATTCTTATCACAGCCAAAAATCATTTGCACAATATCGTCAGCAGCCCGGGAGTAAAAAGTTATTGGGAGTTTATCTATATCAATCCGGCTGATTTTTTACGCACACAGCATGAATTTGGAAAAAGAGAACTGGAACGGAATATGAGGAAAATAGAAAGTGTCCAGATAAAAAAGCAAAGAAAAGAAATTCCGTTGTTTGCGCAGGAACTGGAATGTCTGATGGATCAGATCAGAACGCAGGAGTATGGATATCGTGCCTGTGTGAAAGGACTTGTCTATACGCTGTTGATGGAAATCGTAAAAATTACTTCGATGGAAAGCCTGGAAATCAAATCTGTTCAGAATCCGAATTGGGATAAGCTGAAAAAGATAGAACTTGCGATGCAATATGTGGATACGCACTATGCGGAAGCAATCAGGATCTCAGATATCGCCAATGCTGCTTACATCAGCGAGAGCTATCTGCGCAGAATTTTTGCAGAAACTTATAACATGTCACCGCTGCGGTATGTGAATTTTGTCAGGATAGATTCTGCATGTAAAATCTTGCGGGATCAGGCTCTCAATATCAATGAAGTTGCTCAAAAAGTAGGATTTGATAATACTTCTACTTTTATAAAAAATTTTAAAAAGATTGTTGGAAAAACTCCAAAACAATGGCGCAAAGAAGTTGATTTAAACAACCATACGACAGATGCATATAAAAACGGTGCGCAAAAATGGTGGAGATAATTTTGCGCAAGTGTTTAAATGGTCACTTTTTGTAGCGAAAATCATAACTACACAAACAGAGTGGTGGTTATAATGAATATATGTAAAGCCGGTTTGACAATGGAAACTGTATAAATTGCACAAAAAGTATGCGCAAAATTAAGGAGGAATTCGATGAAGAAGAGATTCGTATCATTTATGTTGGCAGCAGTCATGAGTGTTGGTTTGTTAGCAGGTTGTGGTTCTGGAAAAGAGGAGGCAGATCAGGGAGCGTCAAAGGGCGATGAAAATACTCTGACAGTTTGGGCATGGGATCAATCATTTAATATCTATGCAATGAAAGAGGCAGAAAAGATTTATCAGAAAGACCATCCGGAATTTAAGCTGAATATCGTGGAAACACCATGGGATGATATGCAGACACAGCTCGGAACAATTGTTGGTGCGGGAAATTATTCGAAGCTTCCGGATATTTGTCTGATGCAGGATTTCGCTTATCAGAAATATGTAACAACTTATCCGGATTTATACCTGGATTTGAGTGATTCTCAAATTGATTTTTCACAGTTTGCAGAAGGAAAGCTTGCGGCATCTACTGTGGACGGGAAACATTACGGAGTGCCGTTTGACAATGGAACAGAGGTTGCCTGCTACAGAACAGATATTTTAGAGCAGGCTGGATATACCATGGATGATCTTACTGATATCGACTGGAACAGATTTATTGAAATTGGAATGGATGTTTATGATAAAACAGGGTATTCGCTGTTATCTGTACAGGCAGGAAGTTCTGATTTGATTTATCAGATGCTGCAGTCTGCCGGATTTGGTACCTGGAAAGAGGATGGAACTCCGGATATTGCAGGAAATGAGAATATTAAGCAGTGTATTGAGATTTATCAGGAAATGAGAGAGAAAAATGTACTGGCAGTTGTTAACAGCTGGGATGAATATGTTGCAACCTTTACAAGCGGAAAGACAGCAGGCGTGATCAATGGATGCTGGATTCTTGCATCTGTTCAGACTGCAGAGGATCAGTCTGGAAAATGGGCGATTACAAATATGCCGGCACTTCCGGGAGTGGCATCTGCAACAAATTATTCGAATCAGGGCGGCTCTACATGGGCAATTACGTCAAACTGTAAAAATACAGAATTGGCGGAAGACTTCCTTTCAGCTACATTTGCAGGCAGCAAAGAATTGTACGACACCATACTTCCAAGTTCTGGTGCACTAGCTACATGGCTGCCTGCAAGTGAGAGCGAGGTTTATAACGAACCGCAGGAGTTCTTTGGAGGACAGCAGATTTATTCACTGATTACAGAATTTGCTTCCAAGACACCGTCTGTGAATCTTGGTGTGTACTATACAGAAGCAAATATGGCACTTGCTACAGCAGTGGCAAATGTGTCTGGCGGTTCTGATATTGATGCAGAATTGAAAACGGCACAGGATACTGTCGAGTTCAATATGGGCAAATAAGTAAGAACGAAAGTTGGTGCGTGTATGAGAAATAAAAATGGACTTAGTATGAGGGGCAAGCAAAATGCCGTAGGATGGCTCTTTCTGACACCTGCAATTCTATTGATCTGTGCGTTTAGCTTATATCCGATGATCAGTGCGCTGATTACATCTTTCCGGACTGGAACGGGCACAAGTATGAGCTTCGCAGGACTGAGTAATTATATTCGATGCTTTCAGGATGATGTTTTTATTCAGTCATTGAAAAACTGTGTATTTTATCTTATTATTCAGGTACCGATTATGCTTGTTCTGGCACTTGTTCTGGCCTCTGCTTTGAACAATCCAAAATTAAAAGGACGGGGATTTTTCAGAACGGCAATATTTCTTCCGTGTGCAACATCTCTTGTAGCATATGCGATTATTTTCCGGTCTTTATTTGCAACAGATGGATTTGTGAATTTGATTGCCGTGAAGCTGGGAATCCTGGATTCTGCTTATAACTTTTTATCACATCCGACGAGTGCAAGAATTGTTATCATCGTTGCTTTGATCTGGAGATGGACGGGTTATAATATGGTATTTTATCTGGCAGGCTTGCAGAATATTGAATATTCTGTTTATGAAGCTGCAAAAATTGATGGGGCATCTGCCTTGCAGACGTTTTTTAAGATTACAGTTCCCTTATTAAAGCCAACCATTCTGATGACTGCGATTATGTCTACCAATGGAACACTGCAGTTATTTGATGAATCAATGAACCTGACACATGGCGGACCTGGAAATGCTTCGATTACGATGTCACATTACATCTATAATATGTCATTTAAAGGAGTTCCTAATTTTGGATACACTTCTGCAATGTCCTTTATTATTTTGATTATGGTGGCAATCCTGGCATTTGTTCAGATGAAAGTAGGTGATGAACGTGAATAGTAAAGTAAAAATGGTATTTACATATATTCTCTTGGGCGTAGCTACGGTTATTTCGGTGTTTCCTCTTCTGTGGATGGTTATTGCAGCTACCAATAAAAGTGTGGATGTCATCGCAGGAAAACTTACAATTGGCAGTTTTATTGTTGAAAATTATAAGAATCTCGTAGCACAGCAGCCTTTGTGGAGCAGTTTCCTGAATTCATGCAAGTATACGGTTCTGGTGACGGTATTTGCACTGATTGTCAGTGCGCTTGCCGGATATGCATTTGAGATATACAGAGATAAAGCAAAAGAAAGAATCTATGGAGTTGTGCTTATGTCCATGATGATTCCGTTTGTTGCATTGATGGTTCCGCTGTTTCGTATGTATTCAAAACTTGGTTTATTAAATTCTGCAATTGGATTTATGCTTCCGTCGCTTGCGACACCATTGCTCATTATGATGTTTCGGACGAATGCAAAAGCATTTCCAGTCGACATCATTGAAGCTGCCCGTATTGATGGATTGAGTGAATTTGGCATTTTCTTCAAGATGTATATTCCGTCCATGAAATCAATTTTTGCAGCAGCAGGAGTTGTAACTTTCATGAATGCATGGAATAATTACTTGTGGGCGAAGGTTATCATGTCAGACAATACAACGCAGACAATGCCGATGCTTATTTCAAACCTGATTTCAGGTTATGTGACAGATTACGGTATGCTGATGCTTGCCGTTCTTATTACAACCATACCGACAGCGATTGTATTCTTTGCATTACAGAAGAACTTTGTGGAAGGTATTACAGGATCAGTAAAATAGAAAGGATAGAAATATGGTATCAGAGTTTAACTATGAGATTGTTGGAAATCCGCTTATTTTTCAGCAGAACAGATTACCGGCACATGCAGAAATGAAGGATTTTCTGTATGATGCAGAAAAACGAGAATGGATATCCAATCGATTTATTTCACTAAATGGTGTCTGGAATTTTTCTTATGCTCAGAATTACGATTTAGCACCAAAAGGATTTGAGAAAGAAGAGTATGACTGCAGATACTGGGAAAAAATAAAAGTTCCCGGGCATATTCAAATGCAGGGCTATGATATCCCGCATTATACCAATACAGCATATCCCTGGGATGGTAAGGAAAATGTAGCGCTTGGTGAACTTCCTGTAAAGTTTAATCCGGTAGCAACGTATGTAAAATACTTTACTGTGGATAAAAAATACGTAGGAAAACAGATCCGTATTTCTTTTCAGGGAGTAGAAAGTGGTGCTGCGGTCTGGCTGAATGGAAAATATGTAGGATATTTTGAGAATAGTTTTGATCCTGCAGAATTTGATGTCAGCAATTTGCTGAAAGCCGGGGAAAACAAACTTGCGGTTCAGGTGTTTAAATGGACAGCGGGAAGCTGGTGCGAAGACCAGGATTTCTTCCGATTTTCAGGAATCTACCGAGATGTCTATCTGTATGTTGTGCCGGACACTCATATAGAGGACATCAAGATTCGAACGATTTTTGAGAATGATTTCTCTACTGCAATTTTAAGAGTAGGAATGGAGTGCAGTGGCCACGGAATGGCTCAGATTACGTTGACAGACAAAGAAATGACAGTCTTTTCAACAGAAGTGAAGGTTGATGAGAAAAATACCTATGTATTTCCGGTGGAAAACCCAAAGCTGTGGAGTGCGGAGAAACCGAATCTTTATCAATTGACGGTCTGTGTAACGAGTGCAAAGAGTGGACAGCAGGAAAAAATCGTACAGAATGTCGGCTTTCGGAAATTTGAGATTGTAGGAAATATTATGTACATCAATGGGCAGAGGATTGTTTTTAAGGGTGTGAACAGACATGAGTTCAGCTCCAAAACAGGAAGAACTGTCCCGACAGAAGATATTATTCAGGACATTGTAACGATGAAACAAAATAATATCAATGCGATACGAACCTGCCATTATCCGGATGATGTTCGTATTTATGATCTGTGCGATGAGTATGGACTCTATATGATTGCAGAGAACAACATGGAAACACACGGTACATGGGCTCACCTCAAAACTCCAAGTGAGCACTATGAAGAGATCATACCGGGAGATGATCTTAAATGGGAACCTTTGCTTTTGGATCGCATCAATTCATGTTATCAGAGAGACAAAAATCATCCGAGTATTTTGATCTGGTCATGTGGAAATGAATCTTTTGGCGGCATTGTCATCAAACATATGGCAGACAAACTCAGAGAACTCGATCCGGATCGTCCGGTTCATTATGAAGGTGTGAATTTTGACAGAAGATATCCGGAAACAAGTGATATTGAAAGCCAAATGTATCCATCGGTAGAGAAAATCAAGGAATTTATTGCCAAAGATAACAGCAAGCCATTTATCTGCTGTGAATATACACATGCAATGGGAAATTCCAATGGAGCTATGCACAAGTACACAGATCTTACAGATACAGAGCCAACGTATCAGGGCGGATTTATCTGGGATTATGTTGACCAGTCGATCGGGACAAAAGATCGGTACGGAAATAAATATCAGGCATATGGAGGTGACTTTGGCGACCGGCCATGTGACTACACGTTCAGCGGAAATGGAATTGTGTATGGCGCAGACAGAAAGCCATCGCCCAAGATGCAGGAGGTAAAGTATAATTACCAGAATATTCAGGTGAAAATTAATGATAAAGAAATAAGAGTAATCAATAAAAATCTTTTCACAAATACAAATGAGTATGATTGTATTGCCGAGCTTTATAAAGATGGATTTTTTGTAAAGAGTGTGTTTGTCTCAACGAATGTGGAACCTTTGAAAGAAGCCGTGTATGTGAATCCGTTTGAAAAAAATACAGAAGCCGGTGAGTATAACATTTTAGTTTCTTTTAGAATGAAGAATGATACCATGTGGTGCCAAAAGGGACATGAGGTTGCTTTTGGGCAATATACTTATAAAGTGGAAGCGGAAGAAAATCCATGTACAGAAACGTTTGAACTCATCAGAGGAACACAGAACATTGGAGTGCACGGAGCAGATTTTGAAGCGCTGTTTTCCGTTAATTCAGGCGGCCTTGTCTCTTATCGATACTGCGGAAAAGAGTATATTGGTAAAATTCCAAAACCGAATTTCTGGCGTGCACCGACAGACAATGATATGGGATGCAATATGCCTGCAAAATATGCCATGTGGAAAGGTGCAAGTATGTATGTATCTACAAAAGGACTGCAGGCCGGGCAGGTGAATATGCCGGAAGTGGTTGAGAATGAAAATAATGTGCAGGTCATTTTCGATTACTTTGTACCGACTGTTCCGATGACAAACTGCAAAGTAACTTACACTGTTTATGGAAATGGAAAGATTACGGTATCGATGGAATACGATCCAAGAAAAGAGATTGGTGACATGCCTGAGTTTGGTATGATGTTTGTGTTAGATGCGGATCTTGAGAATCTGGAATGGTATGGAATGGGACCGGAGGAAACCTATTCCGACAGATGCCATGGAGCAAAGCTGGGAATCTACAGAAATAAAGTGACTGACAACATGGCCAAATACTTAATGCCGCAGGAATGTGGAAATAAAGTGGGTGTTCGATATGCGAAGGTAACGGATGAGCAGGGAAATGGTCTGTTGTTTGAGGGAAAAGAGATGGAGTTTTCGGCTTTGCCATATACGCCGCATGAACTGGAGAATGCAATGCATGATTTTGAGCTTCCCAATATTCACCATACTGTAGTGAGAGTCGCAAAAGCACAAATGGGTGTTGGCGGTGATGACAGTTGGGGTTCCAGTGTTCATCCGGAATATTTGTTGGATGTAAGTTCAAAAATGAAGTTTGAATTTTCGTTGAAAGGAATTTAAATCGTATTTTAGAACTGGAAGGATGACAGCGCATACATGGATAATAAAGTGAATATCAGTCAAATTGCGAGGGAGGTAGGTGTATCCGTTTCAACGGTCTCAAGGGCATTGTCTGGCAGCGGCCGCATTTCTGACGCTACCAGACAAAAAATCAACGAATATTTGGCGACAAAAGAATTGATTCCCAATACACGCGAGAAGCGCTATACCGATGTGACAACAAAAATGATATCGGTTGTACTCCCCGGAGAAGAAAATTTTGCGTATATGCCATATTTTTTAACCGTATTTTTGAGTGTGTATGATTATTTTTCAATCCGGGGATATCAGGTAAGTCTGATTAAGATTACGCCGACTGATATTTCAAATCTCATCCATGCGGTGGAAGCACATGTGATGGATGGTGTTGTTTTGACACGTACTGTTGAGAATGTCGATGAGATTCTTTATCTGAAAGAAAAAGGTGTTCCTTTTGTCGTGATTGGGCCATACGAGGATCCTTCGGTGCTGCGGGTTGATACCGATCATGAGACTGCATGCTGTGAAATTACGAATGCGCTGCTGCATAAAGGGCTAAATAAAATTGCGGTCATGTGTGCCCAGCGGTATCATAGAATTAATAAAATACGCCTTGCCGGAATTCTTCGAGCCCATGTGGAAAATCATATGCTGCTGCAGAGAGAGTTTGTCTTTTATGATACAGACGTAATCAATATTGCAGAAATGGCGATTGAAAAAACGATGGCTGCGAAAATGGATTGTATTTTATGTATGGATGACAATCTGTGTATGGGGATTTTGAGGCTGCTTCGGAAAATGAAAATTGATGTTCCGGGTGACATAAAGGTAGCCTCATTACATAACAGCATTTTGTTAGATGAATGGGATCCATCCATCAGCTGTATTCACTTTAATGTGGATGAACTGGGAAAAGAAGCCAGCAGAATTCTTCATGTATATTTGACAGAGCAGAGGCGATTGCCTTTATCAATTTTGGGTTATGAATTGCAAATGAAAGATTCAACCAGTTAATTTATATCTCTTCATATTCTTGTGTTATTTTACGTAGTTTTAATCTATAATTATCTTTTTTGTGATGGAAAAATTATTCTGTTGACCTATAATTATTTTCTGTAATACGAACAATTCTAATTGAGGAGAGAAAACGTATCATGAAAAAGAGAATTATTTCAGCACTGGTATGCTGTAGTATGATGGTTGCTGCGACAGGATGCGCAGGAACAAATGGTGCAGGCAAGGAAGCAGCTTCTGGAAACAGCTCATCTTCGGAAACTACAACCGGCAGCGCAGTTGAAACACAGGCAAGTCAGGACACAGACAAAGCAGAAGTAGATGGAAAAACTCCAAAATATGTGTTCCTTTTTATTGGCGATGGTATGAGTTATCCGCAGTTCCAGGCAGCTTCTGACTATCTTGGAGCAATGTCTGACCAGGATTATCAGAAGGCTGAGCCGAGTACTGATTATGAGGAAAGAAACGGGGCAGTTCTGGATGGACCACAAGCCTTGAATTTTATGAATTTTGAAACTGCCGGAACTGCTGTAACATACGATTCATGCAGCTTTGCTCCGGATTCAGCTTCAACCGCCACTTCCATTGCGACAGGTCACAAGACCTATTCCGGAATGATCAATGTCGATGAAACAGGATCTGAAAAGTTTGAGACAATTGCAGAAAAGCTTCATAAGCAGAAAAATATGAAGGTTGGAGTTATTTCCTCCGTAAACCTTAACCACGCGACTCCGGCAACATTTTACGCTCATCAGGCAAGCAGAAATGATTATTATGAAATTGGCCAGGAACTTGTGGATTCAGAGTTTGAATATTTTGCAGGCGGCGGTCTGAAAGAGGCAACGGGAGCTGACGAGGATAAGGAAAGTCTTTACGATCTTGCCGAATCAGCAGGTTACAAGATTACATATACTCAGGCTGATGCAGAGAAAATCACGGCTGGTGATGAAAAGGTAATCCTGATTGACGAACATCTGGCAGACTCTGATGCGATGGAATATGAGCTTGACCGTCAGGACGGTGAGTGGGCACTTGCTGATTATGTGAAAAAAGGCATCGAGGTGCTTGATAATGATAACGGCTTTTTCATGATGTGTGAAGGAGGAAAAATCGACTGGGCATGTCACGCAAACGATGCCGGTTCTACTGTAAACGATACGCTTGCGTTTGCGGATTCCGTTCAGGTCGCTGTTGATTTCGCACAGGAGCATCCCGATGAAACACTGATTCTCGTAACAGGAGACCATGAAACAGGTGGTCTGACAATCGGATTTGCAGGAACTGACTATGACACCTATCTTTCCAATCTTGACAATCAGAAGATTTCCTTTGCTCAGTTTGATGAGCAGTATATGGCGAAGTACAAGGAAGAAAACACTTCTTTTGAGGATGCTATGAAGGATGTTGAGAAACTCTTCGGACTCAAGATGTCGGGAGATGAGGGTGACAAACTTGTCCTGACAGAGTACGAAACTGAGAGACTCAGAACTGCTTATGACCTTGCGATGACGGAATATGATCCTGAAACATATTCACAGGAACAGTATGTTCTTTATGGAACCTACAACCCGTTCAGTGTTACAATTACACATATTCTCAACAACAAATCAGGTATTGATTTCAGCAGTTATTCTCACACAGGACTTCCTGTAGGAGTTTTCGCAGATGGTGCAGGAGCTTCGGATTTCGGCGGCTATTACGACAATACAGAAATCTACAATAAGATGGCTTCTCTTCTTGATGTGAAATAAGAAATAACAGAATGAAGCAGTACAGGGAGCAGAATCTGCTCCCTGTTATTGTTATTTACGGAGGAAAAATGCAGATAAAAAATTTAAAGTTTTCAATGAAAAATCATGGCCCCGTACTGTTTGCAATCATTCTGTTCCTTGTGCTGATTTTTATTCCGACCGGTTACGAGGGCGCTCTTGTGTATCAGAATGCCGACAGAGTACGGGCGGAGGTTTTATCAACAGATGAAAGTGAAATTGTGGATGCTGGATTGATTCGTACAGGAGAGCAAAGATGTGAAGTCAGAATTCTCGGAGGCCGGTTTGAAGGAGAGACTGTAACTGCTGTGAATCGACTGAACGGTTCACTTGCTCAGGACAAAATGTTTTCCGAGGGGGATATTGCTTTTGTTGTCGTAAGTCACAGCGGTGACCAGATTACAACTGTCACTATGACGGATCATTTCCGTCTGGATAAGGAAGTAATTCTGGCAGGACTTTTTCTGCTGCTGCTGATCCTTTTTGCAGGAAAAACCGGAGTCCGGGCGATTCTCTCGTTTGCAGATACAATCCTTATCATGTGGAAGATTCTCGTCCCATGTCTGCTGAAGGGCTGGAATCCCATCTGGCTTTCTCTGGGACTTGTACTTCTTATGACTGCAGTGATTCTCAGTCTGATTTATGGCTTTGACAGGCGATGTCTGGCGGCAGTGTCGGGTGCAATTCTCGGCATTGCGGTTACTGCCGTACTGGGAATTGTTTTTACGGATATGTTTAAAATTCACGGTGCAGTTATGGAGTCGAGTGAAAGCCTTCTTTATGCAGGCTATCAGAACCTGAATCTGACAAGTATTTTCATGGCGTCAATTTTCCTGGGATCATCGGGAGCTGTGATGGACTTGTCTGTGGATATCTGTTCATCTGTTTATGAGGTTGTACAGAAAAAGCCTGAAATCAGTGCGAAGGAGGCTATTTTCTCCGGCTTTGCCGTAGGACGTGCAGCCTGCGGATCCACTACGACAACACTGCTGCTTGCTTACTCGGGAAGTTATATCGCATTATTGATGGTGTTTATGGCACAGGGAACACCGATTGCGTTTGTTCTCAATTATAAATATGTTGCAGCAGAAATTGTTCATACCATTGTCGGATCATTTGGTCTTGTTACCGTGGCACCGCTGACGGCGATTACAAGCGGATTTTTGCTGACAAGGAAGAAAAGTGTAAGAAATGAATGAGAAAATAAAAAATGCAAAAAACGGTATGCAGCTGATGAAAATGATAAATCAGCTGCATATCGTTTTATTTTACAGGAAGTATTTCCCTGACATATTCTACAAATGTCTCCGCCACATGTGTAAGAGGGCGCGACTTGTTCCAGATCAGGATGTAGGTGGCCGTTACATTCGGATTAGAGATGATTTTCGTGCAGATGCCCTGATCTGCCACCAGGGAGGCGGAAGCGGGGAAAATAGAAATTCCCACGCCCTGCCTTGTCAGTTCACAGGCATTCAGGGTGTGTGCAATCCGGCAGCGGATGGTAGGTTGTTCATCAATCTGGTGGAACCAACCATTGATTTCGTGTACGCGTGAGGCTCTGGAAGGTACGATTAATTCATAAGGGGTAAGCTCTGCCAGGTCAATGGTAGGAGATTCAGCCTGTGCAAGAGGATGATTGGCAGGTATCATGGCAATCCAGGGTTCCTGATAGACAGGAAGCGAACAGATTCCTTCTTCGTTGTGTGGTTCCAGAATGATTGCCAGGTCGCAGAGTTCTTTTTTGACACGGTTGAGTACATCATCGGAGTTGCCGTTCCATAAATTGTACTGTACATGCGGATAACTTTTGTGAAAGTCTGCGATCCACTGAGAAAACAGGCGTGGTGCATGACCTTCCACGGAGGCAAGATAGAGTGTTCCCTGGAGTCCTTTTTTCATTTCACGGACTTCTTCTACGGACTTATTGACCAGGTCGATAATCTGTCCCGCATATTGGCGAAACAGAATACCCTCTTCTGTCAGCTGGAGTGAGTGATGATTGCGGATAAAAAGTTTTACGCCGAGTTCGTTTTCCAGATCTTTAATCTGGCGGCTGAGCGGCGGCTGGGCGATACACAGTTTTTCGGCGGCCTTTGTAAAATTTAATTCTTCTGCGACTGCCATAAAGTAGCGGATATGTCTGAGTTCCATATATAAATACCCTTTTTTCACGACGGATGACTCTTTATGGTAAGTAATCGGATTTTTGTCACCATTTATTATAATACCTAAAAAGTATAACTATGTGTTTATTATATATATTTTGCAATTGCGCGTCAATATGCTATAGTAAATATAAGAAAGACATATTTGTAAAAAATATGATTGTTCATTCCTTTCTGGTAAATAAATAATGGTAAAAGGAAAGAAGCTCCTCTGCGTCAGGGAGCTTCTTTCCTTTTGTAAAAAGCTTCCAAAAAACAAAAGAAATGTTGACGATTTTTGTCAGATACGATATAATAAAACCAGTAACAACGCAGACGGAACGAAAGAATTCTATCCGAATGCAAATGACGTGAATGAAAAAGGCAGACTCTGACGGCGAGGAATATCCGAGCGGGAATAGTTGTAAATATGGTATCACACTCTGAAAGTCTCTATGTTTTGAGGACGGGATTTTTGCAGAATGTTCGAGTATTCATGGCTCTTTTACCGCAACGGTAAGAGAGCTTTTTTGTCGTTGAAAAGGGAAAATATGGGAGGTTATCGGTTTTATGTTAAAAGTTGCAATTTATGGAAAGGGCGGCATTGGAAAATCAACGGTTACATCAAATCTGGCTGCTGCTTTTGCCATGATGGGAAAGAAAGTGATTCAGATTGGGTGTGACCCGAAAGCAGACTCAACGATCAATCTGCTGGGCGGTGAGCCTTTAAGACCGGTCATGAATTACATGAGGGAGGAAGACGAGGAGCCGGAGAAGCTGGAAGACATCGCCAAAGAGGGATTTGGCGGAGTGCTCTGCATTGAGACGGGAGGACCGACACCGGGACTTGGATGTGCAGGAAGAGGAATCATTGCGACGTTCCAGCTTCTGGAGGATATGAAGTTGTTTGAAACGTATGAGCCCGATATTGTCCTGTACGATGTTTTGGGAGATGTTGTCTGCGGCGGCTTTGCGGCACCGATCCGGGAAGGATACGCAGAGAAAGTGCTGATTGTAACTTCCGGCGAGAAGATGGCACTGTATGCAGCCGACAACATTTTCCGTGCGGTGAAAAATTTTGAGGACAGAAGTTATGCAAGGGTGTTTGGAATTGTATTGAATCACAGAAATGTAGAAAATGAGAAGGAGAAGGTGCAGGCTTTTTCCGAGAGAATTAAAGTACCCATTGTAGGAGAGATTTTGAGAAGTGATGACATTATCCGTTATGAGGATCAGGGAAAAACAGTCATCGAAGGAGATCCTGAGTTACCGATCAGCAAGCGGTTCTTTGCACTGGCTGAGTTATTGTTAAACGAAGAGGAGAACGTATGATGCAGGAAGCTTATTATTATTGTACCGTGGGAGAATTGGCGCAGCTTGGAAAAGATGCCATTCCTCCACAGTTGATATCCAATACACATCTGATTTACAGCTCACCGGCAACGCTGGCGTTTAATTCGCCGGGAGCAGAGGGGTTTGGTGTAAAACGTGCCGGTCTTGCAGTGCCGGGTTCGATTATGCTCATTGTGGCACCGGGGTGCTGTGGAAGAAATACATCGATGATTAGCTCGATGCGGGAATATCATGATCGTTTTTTTTATTTGATGATGGACGAGACGGATATCGTGACGGGACGTCATTTGAAGAAGATTCCAAAGGCAGTCAAAGAAATCTGTGAGAGTGTGGAAAAGAAACCATCCGTTGTGATGATCTGTATTACCTGCGTGGATGCGCTTCTGGGAACGGATATGGAGCGCATCTGTAGAAAAGCGACGGAAGAGGTTGGTCTTCCGGTACGACCATGCTATATGTATGCATTGACACGAGAGGGAAGAAAACCCCCGATGGTACATGTGCGTCAGTCTCTGTATTCGCTTCTTGAGCCGAAAAAGAAAAAGGGAAATGTGGTGAATCTTTTGGGATTTTTCTCGCCGCTTGTGGATGACTGTGAATTGTATGATCTGCTGAGACAGGCAGGCGTGAAGACAATCCATGAGATTTCGCGCTGTCAGGATTATGACGAGTATCTGACGATGGCGGAGGCCAATTTTAATGTTGTATTGCATCCGGAGGCACGCTTTGCAGCAGAAGATTTCCACGACAGACTGAAGATTCCGTTTATTGAGCTTACGAGACTGTACCAGATTGACAAGATTGCAAGCCAGTACCGGGCGTTCGGCGCGGCGATTGGAGCAGAGTTTGACGATGAAAAGCCAAGAGCACAGGCGCAGGCTGCAGTGGATCAGTTCCGTGAGAATTATCCGGATGCATCGTTTGCAATCGGGGAGTGTATGAATGGGGATTCGTTTGAACTTTCGCTTGCTCTGGTGCGCTATGGATTTGCAGTCAAAGAAATCTACGGTACGCTGACAGCCGAAAACTTTATTTATCTGAAACAGCTTGCAAAGCTGAGCCCGGATACGAAAGTGTTCTCCAATCTGGAGCCGACCATGCTGTACTATGATGCTGCCGATTGTGGAGTGAATCTTACGATCGGAAAGGATGCCGGATATTACCATCCGGAATGTCCGAATGTCGTGTGGAATCAGGACCGGCAGCCATATGGATATGCCGGTGTGCGAAGACTTTTTGAGGCGTTGTTCGCAGCAGGAAAGGAGGACTAAGGTATGAAGGGACTGAGAAAATATCTGACTCCGTTTGCACCGGATCAGTCGGGAGCAGTATCGGTATTGTATGAACTGGGTGGAATTCTTGTTATCTGTGATGCAGGCGGATGTACGGGAAATGTCTGTGGTTTTGATGAGCCTCGCTGGTTTTCAAGAAAGAGTGCGGTGTTTAGTGCCGGACTTCGAGATATGGACGCCATCCTGGGACGTGATGATAAATTGGTGGAAAAGCTTGCGGATGCAGCAGGCAAACTGGATGCCTCGTTTGCTGCTGTCATTGGAACTCCGGTTCCTGCTGTCATTGGAACGGATTACCGTGCGCTGGAGCGCATGAGCGCAAAGAAAACAGATCTGCCGATTCTGACGGTAGATACAGACGGCATGGAGCTTTATGATGTCGGAGAAGAGAAGGCATATCTGGCACTGTTTCGTACATTTGCCAAAGAAAAGCTTCCTATAGAAAAGGGCAGAATCGGTGTGCTC
>JALFVM010000043.1 GCA_022787145.1 Lachnospiraceae bacterium
TACCCTGAAAGATATGAAAATTGTACAGGAAATGTATGCCCGGGGCTTTGACTTTACAGAGGTAGATCTCTATAAGGCACAGGCTCATCGTTTCCAGATTGTGAATGGAAAGCTGATGCCGGCACTGGACAGTATCGAAGGGCTGGGAGACAAAGCGGCTGATGCGGTGGTACTGGCAGCTCGTGACGGTCAGTTCCTCTCCAAAGATGATTTTCGACAGAGGACAAAAGTCAGCAAGAACGTGATTGATTTCATGGATGATCTGCATATCTTCGGAGACATACCCGAGTCAAACCAGATCTCGCTGTTTGATTTTCAATAATTAGTAGAGAGCAATCAGGTTAAGGACGGAAAAAGAGGAGTGAGCTATGTATAGTATTCTTTTGGTTGAAGATGAAGAACTTGAACTGGAGACGCTCAGAGACTATATTGACTGGGAGAGTCTGGAGTGTGCACCGGTGTATGCAGCACGCAGTGGTAAGAGAGCGTTGGAGATCATATGGGAACATAAGCCGGATATTGTGATTACGGATATTCAGATGCCGGGAATGACAGGGTTGGAATTGGCTGAAAAAGTCAGAGAGATGGGAGTTCAGCTGAAAATTGTATTTCTTACAGGATATGACCGTTACGATTATGTAAAGAAAGCGATGGCTGTGGAGGCAACTGACTATATTTTGAAACCATTTACTGAAGAGAACATTAGTCAGGTGATTTCACGTGTAAAGGAGAAGATAAAAAAAGAGCAGTGGATACAGCAGTCAGTGACTTCCGCTCAAAAGATGATGCTGGAAAGGCTTTGCTGCCATCAGGACGGCTATATGGAAACTCATGCGTGGATGCAGCAGCTTTCGGAAGAAGAAATACTTGAAAAGCAGTGCCATGTAATTGCCGTGTATGGAAATTTTACAAGGGAACAATGCCGGGGACTGCTGAAAGAGAATAAAGTAATTCTTCACTATATTGTGTTTGGAAAAGTGACTGTTTATCTGATAAGAAAGTTTGTCAGTAGTAAAGATATGGCATTGAGAATTCAGAACTATTTCCGGGATTATTGTACAGCGGGTTGTAATGTTATTTATTTGTGTAAAGCTGTGCCGCTGGAGATGCTGTATCAAAACTGCTGTGAACTGCAGAGGTTGTTTCATGCAATGTTTTACAGTGAAATCAGAGTATGGGAACTGGAAGAAGCCAAAGAAACAGCCCGGTGGATGAAGCAGGAACAAAAAACATTTTTCCCAAAAGAGGAAAGTATCGGGCAAATACAGCAGGCTTTGCTGCATGGCAGCAGAACTGAGGTGATGGAAGTATTAGACAGATATCTGGAATCTCTTTTGTACATGGATTATAATCAGACGGTTTTCTATAGTATGGAATTGTGTAAAGCTGTAGAAGAACAGTATTGTCTGCAGGAGAGTAGTGCGTGGGATGAAAAATTGAAAGATTTAGAGAGAGATATCGCCCAGAGCTGTCATTTTGAAGAAATCAGGCTGACATTGCAGAAGCTTTTCACACCACTGACGGAGCAGTCAGGAGAAAGCAAAAAAGATCAGTCGGCTGAGTTGATGGTAAATCATGCCAGGAATTATATTCGTGAGAATTATAGAAAGCCTGTAATTGTGGAAGACCTGGCACAACAGGCGGGAATTTCCACCAATTATTTCAGAACGATTTTCAAAGAGCGGACAGGAATAACAATCTATGACTATACAACACAAATACGGCTGGAAAAAGCAAAAGAGCTTTTAAAGGATGAAAGGCAGAAAGTGAAAGATATTGGTGTGATGGTTGGCTATGAGAGCAGTGCTCACTTTGGAAGTCTATTCCGGAAGAAATTTGGCATGACACCGAATGAATATAGGAGAAAAATACTTGAAGGGAAAAGTACGGTGCAGAAACGGCATGAAGAAAATATTTAACCGTTTGGGGCTGAAAGCCAAGCTTTTGCTGGCAGTTACAGTTCTGGTTTTTTTGCCCATGCTTTCAATCTGTCTTTATAATTATTATGAAACCAGAGATATTATGATACAGCGGGAATATGAGCGGCTTGATACGGAGATGGCACAGTGGATTGATACTCTGGAGGAAAAGATAAAGGATTATGATACGGTATTGAATCTGATTTATGTTGATAGAAAAACCCATATGTATCTGTGCCAGGACTATAGTGAACAGGGGTATGAGAAAATGTATTTCTATCTGGATGAGCATTTTCAGAATATGATGCTTGTGCAGACAGATATCGGGAGAATCAGCAATTACAGTACTAATAATACGTTGCCGGAGGACGGATATTATTTTTATCCCAAAGAACAATTTCCGCATAAAATGTACCTGAAAGCCATCGAAAGAAACGGAGCAGCGGGTTATCTGGGAATTTTAGAAAAAGAGGGAGAACGATATTTTGTATTTGGAAGGCTGATGAACTGTTACTCGGCTGGAAATATTCGAAATATAATAACAATTCAGGTAAACAGTGAAAACTTCGGAAGCTTTTTTGGAGAAGCATCAGAGGAAAACAGGACACTTTTGCTGGATGAGAGTGGAAGTATTATTGCTTCCAATGATGCGAAATATCAGGACTATGATTTTTCCGGCATTACAGGAGTGCTTCCGGGAAGTGTTGAGAACCAGCATATGGAACTCCAAATAGAGGATGAAACATGGCTGTGTACCGGGAAAAGCGCAAAAAACGGTATGATGCTGATAAAGATGGTGAAACCGGACAGTATCTTCCAAAACATTCGGATGACTTTGAATCGGATGCTTCTAATGCTGGGACTGGTAGCTGTTCTGGTGATTGTGGCAATTTACTATTTTGTGGGAAACTTTACCGGGAAGGTTCAGCGGGTACGTTACATGGCCAAACAGATGGGAGCCGGGAAGTTTGAGTATAAGCTGCCTGATCTGGGAAGTGATGAAATTGGTGAAATTGCAGATATTTTTAATCAGCTTAACGACGAGATACAAAAACTAATTTATGAGAATTATGAAAAGCAGTTAAAAATCAAGGACAGTTATCTAAATCTGATGCAGGAACAGATCAATCCTCATTTTTTGTATAACGCTCTGTCGGTGATCTCTTCTCTGGCTATGCGCAGCAGGGATCAGCGAACGATGGAGAGTATCCAGTATTTAGCAAACTTTTATCGAATATCTCTTAATAAAGGAAAGCAGATTCTGACGGTGGAAGATGAGATCGAGCTTCTGAAAAATTACATGAAGATTCAAAAAATTCGATTTGGTGACAGGATTGATATCCAATATTTTTGTGAGGATAGGGTTAAGACCTGTCATACGATAAAACTGATTCTGCAGCCGTTGGTGGAAAATTCCATTCATCATGGAATGAAAGAGGAAGAAATTCTTCACATAACAGTGCGCATTTACCAGAAAAAAAATGATTTGATGATGGAAGTAGAAGATGATGGGGTTGGTGTGTCTGAGGGAAAGCTGCGGCTTCTTAAGTCTGAGTTAAGGGATTCCCAGGAAGGATTTGGATTGATTAACGTGGGAATACGAATTAAGCTGCATTATGGGGAAAAATATGGAATACAAATTGAGAGCAGGAACGGCTGTGGTACGAAAGTAACCGTATGCCTCCCGGCAGAGTAAGAAAAAGACAGGCAATGTACGTGCCTGTCTTTTTTGTTAAAATATGATATGGTTTGTTAAAATATGATATAAAATAACATGTTTCATTAGAGAGAATGGTAAAAAAGGATATACATTAGAAATAACTGGAATTGAAGCTAATTTATAAAAAATTTATAATGTTTTTACAAAAAATCAATAAGGGAGGAAAGAAGATGAAAAAAGAGAAACCTATGATAGCAAAGAAAAAATCTCTGAAAACTCGTTTGTGGGAACAACGGTATCTGTTTTTGCTGCTGCTGCCTTCATTAATTTGGGTATTTTTTATTTGCTATGCTCCTATGACTGGTTTGTATATGGCTTTTACTAATTACAAACCGATGGGAAACGGGTATTTCCAGGATTTGTTTCAGGCAGATTTTGTTGGGTTGGACTGGTTTAAATATTTCTTCAACAATGATTTCCTGAAGATCATGAGAAATACGCTGGCAACCAGTTTTCTGACATTGCTTTTTTCATTTCCGCTTCCGATTGTTTTGGCAATCGGACTGAATGAAATGAGGGGACAGAAGACAAAAAAATTTGTTCAAACGGTATCTTATCTACCGTACTTTATTTCGTGGGTTATCGCTGCGAATATTTTCCTGACATTTCTGTCATCGGATGGTGTCATCAATAATCTGCTTATGGCCCTGCACATTATTGACGAACCGGTAATGTTCTTCCAGAAAGGCCCATATTTCTGGTGGATCATCGCAATCGCCAATGCATGGAAAGTGCTTGGCTATAATGCAATTATTTATCTGGCTGCGATTTCCGGAATCAGTCAGGAAATGTATGAAGCTGCGGATGTAGATGGAGCAAACCGCTGGCAAAAAATTATACATATTACGTTGCCGTCACTGAAACCAACGATTATCGTACTGTTGATTCTGGCAATCGGTGGAATTTTAAATACCGGTTTTGAGCAGCAGCTGTTGATGGCAAATGATTCTATTCTGGATTATGCCGATGTGTTGGATACTTTCGCATACCGTTATGGTTTGAAAAATGGCATGTATTCTTTCGGAACTGCCGTTGGTCTGTTTAAATCTGTGGTATCCTTTGTTCTGGTAATGGGTGCAAACCAGATTTCGAAGAAATACAATGAAAGTGCATTATTCTAGGGAGGAGGAAAAACTATGGACGTGAAAATAAAAAAGAAAAGAACGAAACAGGATATTGTTCTTGATATCCTTATCTACCTGTTTCTGGCTTTTGTAGTCATAATCTGTGTCTATCCTTTCTGGAATATATTCATTATATCCATCAATGATGCTACGGATGCTATTCGGGGAGGGATTTACTTCCTGCCCAGAAAGCTCAGTCTGGCAAGTTATGCAGACATTCTGAGCAGAAGCACATTCCTGGAATCAATCAAGGTGACACTGGCGAGAACTCTGATCGGTACTCCGCTGGCAGCTCTGGTTACCACAGCATTGGCGTATGTACTGTCGAGAAAAGAACTGGTATTTAAAAAAGGACTGACTTTGATTTTTGTATTTACCATGTATTTTGGAGGAGGACTTGTTCCTTATTACATGGTACTGAAGAATTTACATTTGCTGGACAGCTTTTGGGTGTATATTTTCCCGAATCTGGTCAGCGTATACAATATGATACTGGTAAAAAATTATATTGAGGGAATGCCGGAAGCAATCTTTGAATCCTGTAAAATTGACGGGGCAAATGAACTTACAATATTTTTCCGAATGGTAATCCCGCTGTCCAAACCGATTATCATGACAATCGTTCTGTTTATCGCAATTACTCAGTGGAATTCATGGTTTGATGCATATTTGTATACGAATTCTCAGTCCCTGAAAACGATGCAGTCGATTCTGGTGGAAATTCTAAATCAGTATCAGACATCAAATGCAAACCAGGCTGCGAACCAGAATGCGGCGGCCCTTACACCGGATAGTATTCGTATGGCGGCTACCATGGTGTCCACAATCCCGATCATTCTGGTATATCCGTTCATTCAGAAATATTTTGTAAAAGGAATTATGTTAGGTTCTGTTAAGAGTTGATAGAGAGGAGAGAAGATATGAAAAGAAAAATTGCATTTTTACTTGCCGGTATTCTGGCAGCAGGAAGTTTGTTGGGAGGATGCGGAAAAAAAGATTCTTCAGCAGAAGGAGGAGAATCAGCTGATGGAGAAGTTACTTTGAGCTTTTTTGATAAAAACTCAGGAAGTAATACTTTCGATGATGATGTTGCAAAAGCAATTATGGAAAAAACAGGTGTAAAGATTAATGTAGAAAATCCTACAGGTGATCCTTTGGAAAAACTGAATCTGATGTTGACAGGACAGAATTATCCGGATATTGTTCTGATGGACAGAGGAAATGAAATTGTAAAGCGTTATATCGATGCAGGTGCTTTGGTGGATTTGACTGACTATATTGATCAGTATCCGAATATCAAAGAAATGTATGGAGATACACTGAATAAAATCAAATATGATGACGGAAAAAACTATTATTTGTCAAACTGGTACGGAGAAGATCCGGAACCGGTAGCCGGTGTCCTGATGAGATATGATATCCTGTGCGAACTGGTTGGACAGGAACGGGCTGACAGTAATGAACCATTTACTGAGCAGGAGTTTATTGATCTTTGCAAGCAGTTTAAAGAAAAATATCCGGAAATTGACGGCAAAGAATCAATTGCAGTTACATTGGATGCGGAAAGCACTAACTACGATGGAACCATTCGCGGTATGTATGGCATGAAAAACTATGCACAGCTGGAGGATGGAACAATTTCTCATATCGTTAAAGATGAGAGATTTCCAAAGATTGTAAAATTTATGAATGGTCTTTATACAGAAGGTCTTCTGGATAGAGAATGGGTTGTAAACAAAAAAGAGCAATGGAAACAAAAATTGGCAACAGGTAATGTATTTGCTACATTTTGCTCTTACTGGGATGTTGAAGCTGCCAATACCAGTTTGGCAACAACAGTTGGAGAGAATGCACAGTTCTATTCTTATAAGGTTGTAGGAGAGGGAACTAACCCGGATGAAACTACATATTCAGGAAGAAGTACACTTGGCTGGGATGCCATTGCCATTACTAAAAACTGTAAAAATGTGGATGCTGCATTGAAACTGATTGATTTTCTGGCAAGTGAAGAAGGACAGTATCTGATGATGTGGGGGCTGGAAGGTAAAACATGGAATATGGAAAACGGCGTTCATGTGCCAACAGAAGAAATTGTGAAAGAGATTACAACTGATATTGATACTGTAAAAGCTACCTATGGTATCCGTAAATGGACATGGTTTATTAAAAATGGTATGGGAAGTGACGGAACTCCGTATGATCTCTATTCTTACGAAAAAACCACAACTTCTAAAATTGCTAATCAACATTTTGGAGAGAGCGATCGTTGGGATACAGCGGAATTTGATAGTATCACACCGGATGGAAGTACTCCAGAAGGTCTGAGTTGGCAGAAAATTCAAGATTTGTATTCACAGGCATTCCCTCAGATTGTGAATGCATCCAGCTATGATGAGGCTATGAATCTGTATCAGCAGCTTTTAAATGATATGGATGCTGCAGGATTACCAGATGTGGAAAAAATTTTTACAGAAAAATATAACGCTAAAATGGAATTGTGGGGAGAAAAATAAAACGTTTTGTGCGTAGTACACAAAGCAGGAAATGCACGGGGTGGAAACGCTCCGTGCATTTCCTGTTATTTATATCATAGGAGAGTCCTTTGGTTTTCCTATGATACACAAACTCTTCGGGGGATGCACACGAATAATCGTTGGAAAAATTAAATTGGAAAGGAAGTATATTTATGAAAATCGAAACGGAGGGAACCACATGGGTCTGTGAGAAAGGCTGTTTTGAACTGGCTATTAATGGAAAATGGGTATTAGCGGCAGCTGCAGAAGCTGTGCATACGGATGGAAGAAGGATATCAACAGAAAACGCAGATTTTGTTGGTGGACGTATTTTAGATGGGGATGAACTGTTACAGACTGCATTTAGCAAGACATGCGAAAAAGTGATGGAACTGGAATTCCATCACAAGAATGGATTGTCATTAAAAGAATATCTGGGGATAGAACAGGATGGAACACCCTGGGCGTTCTGTAGATTGCAGGATAGCCGAGGAATTCCGGTTACAAGAGAACTTAGTCCATTAATAATGCAGGAATCTCAGAGGAGTATGACAGATTTGTGGAGTAGTCTGTGGAGTAAAATGTTGTTGGTTCCCTATGATAATACAATGTGGAGCCGCTATGAAGCCGTACCACTTCGTCCAGGCAGAGAAAGTTATGATCTTACGGTTTTGTTTTCCGATACAGACGGAGAAGGGATCTTAGTTGGTGCCATTGATTTTGATAAGTGGAAAAATGCTGTCTATTGCTCAGGATGTGATTCCAGAAAATTGATAGCAGTTTCTGGTGTGGCAGATAAAGGAACTCATGATGTACAGTTGCATGGATGTTTGACTGGTGAATCAGTAGATTCTTCCAGGTTTGTGATAATGTACGGAAAAGATTATCGTAAATTGATGGAAAAATATGGTGAATTAATAAAGGAAAAGGAGCAGCCGATGCAGTGGAATTTTGGGGTACCATTTGGATGGAACAGTTGGTCGGCACTTGGATTCCGGCTTAATGAAGAAAATTTTCGGGAAACAGGAGAATTCATGAGAAGACAAATGAATTCCGGTAAGTACCAGAATAGAGGTACCATTTATCTGAATTTGGATGCGGGATGGAATTGTATTCCGGAAGAACGGATGAAAAATTTGGTGGATGATATTCACGGAAAGGGAATGAAGATCGGAATTTATGATGTCCCATTTGCATATTTTGGCAGTAATGTAGCTGAAAGTATTCCACAAATGGAGGATGTAATATTTCGTGATATTCTTTTGAAAGATGAAAATGAAAATGTTCTTCCCCGTGTAGATGGAGCGGTAGCTATGGATGTTACACATCCTCTCTGGAAGGAGTATACGCAGAAAAAATACAAAAAAATGATGGAATGGGGGTTTGACTATATTAAGCTGGATTTCCTAAGTCATGGAGGGATGGAAGGTGAACACTGGAATAAAAAAATAAGAACTGGCCGACAGGCAATTGCGGCAGGTTATCAGTTTATTCGTGAGCAAATAGATACATATGCTAACGAAAGACCTATATTTATCAGCCTTTCTATTGCACCACTGTTCCCCTGTGGCAATGGACATGCAAGAAGATTCTCCTGTGACAGTTTTGGAACCGCTGAAGATATAGAATATGTATTGAATGCGCAGACATATGCATGGTGGCAGAGTGGCAGATTGTATGCATATAATGATCCGGATCACATATCTATGTTGAGAAGTTTTTGTGGTAAACGAGATACATTGGAAGGAGAAGCTAAGGCAAGATATTCATCAGCTGTAATCGCAGGAACTGTTATGATGGTGAGTGATGATTATGAAAAAGAAGAAGCAAGAAAAAGAATGATTTTATATTCTTCTAATGAACAGATTAACAAGATTGCAAGATCAGGTGTGGCATTTCAACCGGAGGAATCAGCAGGAACTTCTGCAAGCAGTGTTTATTCTGCTATTATTGATGATAAAAAATACCTGGCTCTTTTTCATTGGAATAACACTGCAGAATTTATAACTATATCCCCCACAAAGTGTGGACTTCCTGAGAAATTGACCTGCAGAGAACTGTGGACAGGAAAAACGATAGAAATGGCAGGAGAAATACAGTGGTGGTTTGACGGATGCGACGCTGCAATATTGGAGATTGAGTGAGATGTTCAGATGAAGGAAAACAAGGAAAGGCGGGAAAAAAATGATTCAGGAAAGTATTGTAAAATTGGTGCAGTATGGATTGGCTACCGGGCTGGTTGCTCAGGAGGATAAACGCTATATAATCAATAAAGTACTGGAATTGTTGAAAATGGATGCAATTGAAGATGATGCACTGCAGCAGATTCTTGCATTTGACGGAAGTGATCAGAGTGTGGTTGGCGAACTTGAAAGTATTTTGTCAGATATCTGTGACTATGCGTATGAACAGGGACTGATGGAAGAAAACAGTGTAGGATATCGGGATTTGTTCGACACAAAGGTGATGAGTCTTATGGTAGATCGTCCCAGCAATGTCATCAGACGATTCTGGGAAAACTACAAAGAAGATCCGGTGAAAGCGACAGATGCTCATTACAAGTTCAGCCAGGATACCGACTATATCCGCCGCTATCGTATAGCAAAAGATATGAAATGGGTAGCACCGACAGAGTATGGTGATCTTGATATTACCATCAACCTGTCAAAACCAGAGAAAGATCCGAAAGCCATCGCTGCGGCTAAGCTGGCAAAACAGACCTCTTATCCAAAGTGTCTGCTCTGTATGGAAAATGAAGGGTATGCAGGAAGACTGAATCATCCGGCAAGACAGAATCACAGAATCATCCCGGTTACCATCAATAACAGCGAATGGGGATTCCAGTATTCTCCTTATGTATACTATAATGAACACTGTATTGTGTTCAATTCTCACCATGTACCGATGAAGATTGAACGTGCCACATTCGCAAAGTTATTTGATTTTGTAAAACAGTTCCCACATTATTTCGTAGGCTCCAATGCAGATCTTCCGATTGTTGGAGGGTCTATCCTGAGTCATGACCATTTCCAGGGAGGACATTATGAGTTTGCCATGGCAAAGGCTCCGATTGAAAAGGAGGTTGTGATTCCGGGATTTGAAGATGTAAAAGCAGGAATCGTGAAATGGCCAATGTCTGTCATTCGTATCAGTGGACCAGACACAGACCGTCTGATTGAACTGGCTGATAAGATTCTTCTCAAGTGGAGAGGTTATACAGATGAGGCGGCGTTTATCTTTGCCGAGACTGATGGAGAACCGCATAACACAATCACACCAATTGCAAGAAAACGCGGTGACATGTTTGAAATGGATCTGGTGTTGAGAAACAATATCACAACAGAAGAACATCCTCTGGGGGTGTACCATCCACATGCAGAGCTGCATCATATCAAAAAAGAAAACATCGGTCTGATTGAAGTTATGGGACTTGCTGTACTTCCGGCTCGTCTGAAAGGGGAACTGGAAGGGCTCTGTAAGGCAGTTGTTGACGGCGCAGATCTTCGTGCAGATGAAAATCTGGCAAAACACGCAGACTGGATTGATGAATTAAAAGAGAAATATACATTTACAGAAGAGAATGTTGAAGATATTCTGAAAAAAGAAATCGGAATAGTATTCAAGAAAGTTCTGGAACATGCCGGAGTGTACAAATCTACTGACGAAGGCAGAGCAGCATTCCTGAGATTTATCGGGAATTTGTAATGGTGATAAAATCACCTCGGGAGGTTTTATTTTACTCTGTATAGCCAGTAAAGTAGAATGGCAGATGTATCCTGTGTGGCGTATCAATATCATTGGGAAAGCGGGCTGATATTGATACGCCACACAGGATACATCTGCCTCAACATTTTATATACAGAACAAAATTATTTTATCATTTATTCAGCTTCTCTCGGAATGCTTCCAACAGCCTGTCATTCTGCTCTGGTTTCATGATACAGAAGCGGATAAAGTGATTGTCCAGGAAAGGGAAGGTTGAGCAGTCGCGGATCATCAGACCCTTGCGTATGCAGTGATCAAAAAGATCCTGTGAGGTCACATCCTGACGGAGTATTTTGACAAGCATAAAGTTTGCCATC
>JALFVM010000047.1 GCA_022787145.1 Lachnospiraceae bacterium
CTGTAGCATAGAAAAAAGCGGACCTATAAAGACAAAATAAGATAAAAAGAGAGTCGACAACCTGAGAGTGTAATCTCAACAGGTTATCGGCTCTGCATCTTAGCGTTTGCCTCTTTGATAATCAACATCAATCTGCTCAAATGAAAAATTCACTCCGCAGAATACTCATGTCTATTTCTCCAAGTTCTTTATCATTCTGTTTTCTCAAATAAATATGACAAAAAAATCTCTACTCGCTCCGGGTGTGGGGCCAACGCATTAATCCCTAATACAGCGCCGTCGATATAAGCCCCATCTTCACCAGTCAGAACAGTCCCCGAAAGATCGATTCCTATCGGAACATATTCTTTTCCGTAATCCTCTTCCAGCGGTTTACAGTAGACTAGGCGATCCTCGTATCGTTTGTAAATCGTCCGCACCTGTTCACTTTCCAGATCCATCAAACGTCCGGAGGCACCAATTGCCTGTAGACGATCTTCTTCCATGATCAATACATCAAGCGCTCCGGCTTCCATATAGGCAATCAGCATCTGGTAATACTGATTTCCAGCAGTCTTTCCTTCCGGATCAAAATAGCACTGGTCATTAAAAACCAGATTTTTCTCATTAAGGTCATATCCTGCATAACTTGCAAAATCCTTCCAAAATTCCGAACCATCACCCAAATCAGCATGAATGTTTGCAAAGCAGGCAAAAAACCAGTTATCCGAATTGGTAGTAACATAATGATGGATGCCCCAGGACAGCAAAAAAATCACAGACAGAATACTGATAATCCACAGCTTATAATAACTCCAGATATAGATTACTCTTTGTCGCGGAGAAAGATCTTTGATTTTATGCATTTCCGCTGTCCACCATCGGTGCAGTCGATTCATTCTCATGCTCATCCTTTCCTACAGTTCTTTTTTTAAATAAATTTGCACGCTGGGATAGTCTCCAAACATTTGCGGAAGGACATAACCTCCGTACATGAGGACAGTTCCGGAATAAGATTGTTTTGTTTTACCGGAATCCCCCATCGGAATCCGATCCCTCGGAACATCACATCCGAAAAACTCCTGGCGATCTACCACATAACAAGCCTCCGGGTCCAATCCCTTGA
The DNA here is from genome assembly GCA_022787145.1 of Lachnospiraceae bacterium. Lineage (GTDB taxonomy): Bacteria > Bacillota > Clostridia > Lachnospirales > Lachnospiraceae > JALFVM01. Next base: position 1,106 of record JALFVM010000047.1, read on the forward strand.
GCCGTAAACAAATTGAATTCAGATTAAGCCTTGGATGCGTTACTACGATACTGACCAAAGCCTCGCTTTGATCGGGAGCAACAAACTGCCATGCTGTAAAATAGTGGTTTTCTTCTCCACAATCCAATCGGTAATAATCACCATTCTGGATGAGATCATAATATTCATGAAACTGTTTAATCTGCTGACGCACCTGCTGTTTTTCTTCATCTTTCAGCTTATTCAGATCCATTTCATATCCAAAAGTACCGGCCATAGCAACCACCGCCCGTGTACCCAGTGGAACATTCCGTCCTGTCTGGTGGTTCGGACACGCAGAGACATGGGAACCCATAGAAGCAATAGGATACCCGAAAGATGTACCGTACTGAATAGACAACCGCTCAATAGCATCCGTGTTATCACTACACCATATCTGTGGTGAATAGGCCAGCATTGCCGCGTCAAACCGCCCGCCACCGCCGGAACATCCCTCAAACAATACATCCGGGAATTCCGTGGTCAGCCGATCCAACAGCCGATAAAGCCCCAACACATAACGATGAGCGACTTCACCCTGCTGGTCAGGAGGCAGAATTCGGCTATAAACGTCAGAAATGCTTCGGTTCATATCCCATTTTATATACTCGATGTGATATCGATGCAACAAACCGGAAAGAGTTTCATAGAGCCAGTCTACCACGTCTTCCCGTGAAAGATCTAACACCAACTGGTTACGGCTTATCGCAGGTTCGCGTCCCGGCACCATCATCGCCCAATCCGGATGAGTTCGATAAAGTTCTGAATCTTCATTGACCATCTCCGGCTCTACCCAGAGACCAAATTTAAGGCCCATATCGTTAATCTGCGCAATAAGCGGCTCCAGACCATCAGGAAGCTTGGATTTGTTGACAAACCAATCACCCAATCCACTGTTATCATCATTCCGCTTTCCAAACCATCCGTCATCCAACACCAGCATTTCCACACCCAACTCTTTAGCCTGACGGGCAATTTGCAGAATTTTATCACTGTCAAAATCAAAATAGGTAGCCTCCCAGTTGTTGATAAGCACCGGTCGGCGGGCATATGTATACTTACTCCGACAGATATTCTTTTTCAGAAAACGATGATAGTTCTGAGACAACGGAGTAAATCCCTGATGGGTAAATGTCAGCAATACCTCGGGAGTATCAAAACTCTCGCCTGATTCTAATTTCCATGAAAACTGCTCATCATGGATACCAGAAACCACCCGTACAGAACCTGACTGGTCTACCTCCACATCTGTTCGATGATTTCCAGAGTAAACCAGCATTATGCCGTAACAATCCCCACTATCCTCTGTCGCAGATTTATCACAGAGAATAACAAAGGGGTTGTGCTGATGACTGGATGTCCCCCGGCGCGAAGCAACCGTCTGGATACCATTCATAAGCGGAATCCGTTCCATCTGACGTTCCATAGTGTGCCGTCCAACAAAATGAAGCATATCCCACTTTCCAAAAGGAATATCCAGACAAAGAGAAGCTACCTTCTCCAAATGGATAGTACACGTACCGGTATTGGTCAAATGGACTGCTCTGGTAATAACATCCTGCTGCTCATACACACCATAAAGAAGCTCCGCTTCCAGACCGGTGACCGGGTCTTTCAAAGTTACAGAGAGTGTCTCTGCTTCGCCGTCCCGATCGAAAGCCGCAGGCATAGCAGGAATGGCATATTTTCCTGTGCGTATTTCATGTCGGACATAATACAAATCAACACCTCGGATACCATTATCTGTAATCAGATTGAGAGAACTAAGGCGGAAATCCCCTGTATTGGATCCACTATACTCCTGTGGCAGCAAATCCATAGACCAGCTGCGCTCTACACGCAGCTGATATGGATTGGGCGAAAATCCGCAGTCTCTGGGAACGCACAGATACTCCATTGTCCCTTCTATTTTGCGGCCATAGTAGAGATGGATAAGATGACCCAAATCACTAATTCGCATTTGGTAGGTTGTACTTCGGGTTGTCAAAGTAAAAATTTTTCGCTGATTATTATAATGAATACTCATAGCATATATACTCCTTTATTTATTACCATCTAATGGAAAGCACCGTTTTATTTATCGTCTCAGGAAGCGATAAAATATACAGTTCTCCACTCTTTTTTACTTCTTTTGTGGCATCAACAGCATCAATCATGACTTTTTGTGGTGCTTTTAGGGATACCCATCCCAGTGTTCCGGATGCCCGAAGTACAACAATTTCCGCATTCTCATCTTCATGAATACTTTCAACTGCTGAAAAGCCCACATATTTATCCAACAATCCCAAACAAGAGCTGTTCTGACCCTGTGGGAGAATCACATACCATGCAAATCCCCTACCCTCAACGGTATCCGCATATATCTCATTTCTTCCCAGGGAACGCACTTTTCTTTCAAAATAGTCATATACCCAGTATTGCTCAGATACCGCTAAATCCGGTATATCTGCCGGCATGAATGTGACCGTCTGCTGCTTAGTCGTTAAATTGTAAGCTGCAATTCCTCCACCTTTTCTGTCTCCTCCCCATGGTGCGACATTATGAAGCTTCAGGACTCCATTTTCCATCGGATTTGTAAAAATACAGTCTTCTGTAGGTTTTGCTGAACGATCCATCATGAAAAGTCTGCCATCCTCATACATAAGAGGTTTCAGCACCTTCGGATTGGTATTCCCAATCTTATCACTGAAATAGATCGGCCCGCCACTAATTGCTCTCAGCAAACTATGTTTTACAGCATCCTCATGCTTGGTCCAGAACATATCCCAGTCGCAGCAATACAATTCGTTATGATAGATCGCATTGTATGCATTCTGGAGTAAATGCTCGGAAAAACCTTCTTCCTTCCCAGGCACAAAGTCATCGCTGTTCCGTGAGATGGCAGAAACCGGCCTTGCAAGAACATTTTCCATTGCCATTCCCATACAATTTATAATTGCTCCATCCATACGGTATGCTCCGCTCTCCAACGCCTCATTCATACCTCTCGCCGCTTCACTTACCGGCAGACAATTCTCAAAATAGAAGGGTGTCGCGCTTTGACCATCCACCTTAATAAAATCTATTTCTTCACGCTTTAGTACCTCATACCAATCGTTGTAAAAACCACTTCCGGTTTTGGGGCTTGGAACAATACTGCCATTCGTGGTCTGATATAAATAGGAAGACTCCTGCGATACCAAATCACTCTCAGGCGAGATGCCGCCCCAGTAGCCACCTAGCGCATGCCAGATGCCAAACCATTTAATATCACTCTTTTCCCGAATATCATGTATCATATTTTTAAAACCATGGGGAAATTTCACTTTGTCCGGTGCAAAGTCATACAGCATTTTATCCTGTGCAGAAAACCAGCCATCATCAATCAGCATCCATTTCACCGGTATCTGTTTCTCTATGAACTCATCCGCTTTTTGACGAAGCTTATCTTCCGTGACATCGGTATAAAACGCATCCCAACTGCACCATCCCAAATACCGGAACATTTCCGGAATCCTTCTTTTTTCTCTCAGACAAATCCCCTTTGTTTCTGCTAGCAACGAAAAAACCTTATGTACCGCTTCCGTCACAGTGGCTGCCTCGGCATATAAATACAATGGTTCATCAACCCGATCCTGTCCCCCCATGTATGAGGTCATCTCCAGACAGAGTTCTGTTTCAGACCCGGATACCAGATATGTCTTGAACCTGCTTCCTATCATCGGCACAAAACATGCATATCGATCTGCATACTTAAAGAACGCTACTTGAGTACGATCGGGAATATCCTGAAGTCTTTCAACGAAAGCAGGTCTTGTCCACCATGCATTAAACAAATACATTGCTGTTATTTTTTCCGGATATTCCTGCATTGGCAGATATATTCTGATGGGTTTCTCCATTGATAAATTGAATCGTTCACTGAGAACCTCATTTTTAATTTTCAGATGGAGTTCTCCCAACTGACATCCTTTTTCTGTACGTTCAGATACTTCTATATGAATGCTGTCACTTTCATAGGCTTCCGTATTCATTAGGAGTTCTGCCTCCACTGCTTTCCCTTTTTGACAATTAATCTGAAGCTTTATTTTTTTCTGTTCTGTCATATCGCTTTTACCTCATTTGATTATTTTTAGCAGTCTAACATTATAGAGCTATTCTCTATCGGATACTTTCTTAAAATCATGCAGGAATTTCAAGCACGGCAACCCAAAATTCCTGCATTAGATCAGTAGTGTGAGTCCTAAAAGCCTTCATAGCCATGAACATATACACACATCAATTAACTTTATTCATACTAAGATATGGCTCAAATTGTGGCAGCAGTATCTTCCCAACGATATAAGCGATCAGCCCAAACCCAAAGAATGCGCCTATAAATGCATAGGTGGGTCTGTTAATTTCATCCATGTACAGAAGAACTACCGGTGTTACATTCAGGAAAAGAACCAAAATCATTTTCAGCGGATGAGATATGGCAATGCTGACCGACAGTTTGATCAGATCAGTAAACTTCCCCGAAAACATCGTAAGCGCAGGAATCATATAGACGATGATCACAACCGCCACAACCATGACCGCAATTACTCCAGCAGACATATTTTGCAGCCACCCTGTCCACTGTGCGCACACCTGTAAATTGATATATCCCAGCATCATAATACCTACAAATGCAAACCAGCATAAGGTCGTCCGAATAAAATTTTTCCGAAATCCCGCCCAATAAGCCTTGAAAGGATTAATTGCGTCTCCTTTCATCCCCTCGGCCTCCACGTTCAGCATTTCAAAAACAGCATAATACATACCAGTTCCTGCCGCCCCTATCGTAAAAAACGGGACGCAGCTTATAACAAAGAGAACATTCAGTGCGATAATAGTACCACACTTAGTCATCAGTCTGCCAAAAGCACTGTCATTTTGTAAAAACCCACCAATATTCATAATACACCCTCTATAACTTTCCTCCGGATGTGGCAATTCCTTCCACAAACTGTTTTTGGAAAATAAGATAAATGATCAACATAGGAACAACCGCCATCACTGCACCTGCCATAATCTGCGGATAATTGCTTGTAAACTGCCCCTGCAGTCTTGCCAGAGCCGCTGTCAGAGTGGTCGCATCCGTTCTTGGACACACAATCATTGGCCACATCAGATCCTTATACGCGAATAACGCGGTGAAGATACCAAGTGATACCAGAGATGACCGGGTAAGCGGCAGCATGACCAGCAAAAATCTCTGCCCTATGTTGCAGCCATCCAGTTCCGCTGCTTCTTCCAGTGATGCGGGAAGACTTTGATATGACTGTTTGCATAAATAAGTGCCAAAAGCTGTTACTGCACCAGGAACTAACAGTGCAAACTGTGTATTCATCATATGAAGCCTGGATACAATCAAATACTGGGGAATAATGAAAATTTGTCCCGGTACCATCATCTGAATCAAAACCAAAGCAAACAGAACATTCTTAAATGGGAATTTCAGTCTGCCAAAGGCATATCCGGCAAGTGTCGCAGTTAAACAAGCGCAGAGCACACGAAGGGCAATCATCATCAGCGTATTGCCGTATAATTGCAGGAAATTGTACGACTTCCAAACTTCGACAAAATTCTCAATATGCCAACCGGACGCCGGGAAAATATAGAACGGATTGACCGAAATCGCTTCACTCTTGGTCTTCATTGCGGTAAGAACCATCCATGCAAATGGTGTTATCATGCACAATGAACCGATAATCATAAAAAAATGAATTGTAGCAGAGGTTAATCTCTGTTTTGCACGCCATCCCATATTATATTAATCCTCCTTTATCATTCATAATGAACCCATTTTTTCTCAGTCTTTTGCAGTATAAAGGTAATTACACTGATGATACAAATTAGGAGCATAATAATTGCCGCTCCATAACCTCTGTCGGATCGCTCAAAAGCATATTCATAGAACAAATAGGTAATTGTTTTAACAGATGGCCACGCTTTGCTACTCTGATCCATAATCATAAATGGGAGATCAAATAACTGTAGTGCACCCATGATTCCTGTCTGAATAATAAAGAACAACATCGGACTCAGCAATGGGATGGTAATATGGAAAAAAGTATGTATGCCCGTAGAACCATCAACAGACGCTGCTTCATAATAGTCCCTTGGAATATCCTGAAGGCCTCCAAGCAAAAGAATCAT
>JALFVM010000068.1 GCA_022787145.1 Lachnospiraceae bacterium
CCGCCTTTCATCCGAGAGGGATATCCCAGCGCAGGCATGTCGATTTTCTTGCTTTTTCTGCGCCGCTTATAGATTGCTCTTGACGCAAACTCGCACGCAGTGCTCAAACAGTGCGTCGCGAGCAATCGCTATGCTCGAAAAAACTGCGAAAATTTCTCCAAATGCCTGCGCTGGGATATCCCTCTCGAACGAGTGCGGTCATGTAGAAAACTCCTATGTTTTTATAAATGATGTGGGCAGATATGCTGCAAGCGCAAAATTCAAAGTTTGTAAAAACAAGAAAAATCCGGACACAACTCCATCTCCATATCCGACTAAGTAGAACGGCCCATTTGCACAGATTGACAATTTTCCATAATCAAAGTGCGGATATCTCCGCTTCCGAGGGCATACCTTTGGCAGATTTTCGCCGGATTGGCGAGCATAGCGATTGCTTTGCAAACACTGTTTGAGCACTCTGTGCGAGTTTGTTTGTAAAGCAATCTATCGGCAGCGCAGCCAGACAAGAAAATCAACAGGTTGCCAGCGGAAGCGGAGATATCGCACTTGATATGAAAGACCTTCCCTGTGCAAATGACCGTTCGGAAACCCTCAAGCCCAACCTTGCCGTTGGGACTCTGCTTCGTTGACCAGGAAAGTGGTTCACATACAACCGAAAAACAAGAATTTAGCTTAAGTTTTCCGGATTCAGGCATTCCAGTTCCGGAATGACAAATCGTCCGTCTTTGCGGATGAGCACATCATCGAAATAGATTTCTCCGCCGCCATACTCCGGTCTTTGAATCCATACAAGATCCCAGTGGATGGCAGAGCTGTTGCCATTGTAAGCATCTTCGTAGCAATTGCCTGGAGTAAAATGAACAGAGCCCTGAATCTTTTCGTCAAAGAGAATATCCTTCATCGGCTCGAGAATATAGGGATTGACACCGATGGCAAACTCGCCCACATAGCGGGCACCCTCATCCGTATCGAGAACTTCATTTAACCGTTTTGTATCATTGGCAGTTGCCTCGATGATCTTACCGTCTTTGAACGTCAGACTGACATTCTCAAACGTAAATCCCTGATACAGAGAAGGTGTATTGTACGTAATCGTACCGTTGATGGAATCGCGAACAGGTGCCGTGTAAACCTCTCCGTCCGGAATGTTCATATTTCCGGCACATGGCTGTGCTGGAATATCTTTGATGGAAAATGTGATGTCTGTACCCGGTCCTGTCATGCGCACCTTGTCTGTGCGGTTCATATAGTCCACCAGATAAGACATTGCCTCATTCATTTTCGAGTAATCAAGCGTGCACACTTTGTAATAGAAATCCTCAAAGGCCTCTGTACTGGTCTGGGAAAGCTGTGCCATCGCTTTATTCGGATAGCGCAGAACCACCCATTTCGTGTGCGGAACACGTCTTTCATGGTGCACCGGTGTCGCATAATATTTCTCGTAATATCCCATCTGCTCGGAAGGAACGTCCGAGAGCTCGGACACATTGTCACTGCCGCGAACAGCAATGTAACAGTCCATCATATCCATCTCCATGGCATCTACCTTCGCCATCTCTTCCATCTGTTCTTTTGTACAGTGCAAAAGAACTTCTCTTTGCACCTGCGGGTCTGTAAAATGCACAAAAGGAACGCCACCGGCCTTATACACTTCTTTTACAAGCTGTCTTGCCAGATCTGTCGTATCTTTTCCAATATAATGAATATAAACTTTTTCCCCTTTCTGCACATGGCAGGAGTAATTTACCAGTATCTCTGCCAGTTTTTCAATTCTGCTGTCCATCTTAAGCAACCTCCTACTTCAAATTTTCTATATAACTGATAAAAATATTTCCGGCTTTCTCAAACGCCTCCGTACTATCCTGCAATCCCATATAACTCGTCTTTCCATCTTCCGGATTATAGACAAGTGTATTGTATGCGTCGTATCCTACGATGACAAGGCTTTTGCCTCCCTCGATTGCCGCGATCACAGGTCTTTGCATGCTGACTTCATACAGCACACTGTCCAGCGTGCACCCCATCAGATCCAGCACAGAAACAGCATCTCCAAGCTCCTCCTGCAATTCTTTTACCGAAAGCGGCGCCTTCAAAACAGCATCCGGAATTTCTTTCTGATTCAGCTGAATCCTCGTTTTCTTGTTGCCTCGTTCCCAGACATACTGCTGTTTGCGGTTCAGTACCACTCCTGTCTTTGCATCAGCACGGTTGATTGCTGCTGCCGGGCTGGAATAAACGCTGTCTAACATTCCCTTTGCATACACATAATATGCCTCTTCGTCCGAGGCCTCCACACCCATATCCAGAATATTGGCATTTTCCATCGCTTTGACTTTTGCCGTCAGAATAACCGGATCCGGGTTGCTGACGGTCTGCTTGAAGTCAAGCCGTACCACCATCCCACGACGTTCTGTATAAACCGCACTTTGTGTCACAGATTCTTCCACAGCCTTCTTATTGTTCATAATATTCTCAGTAGTCTTATAAACATAAGTATTTCCCTTTTTCTCAGAAAGCTGCATTTCCAAAAGCGTCTCGCTCAGATTTGCCTGGGTGATATACAGACCATCTTTCTGGTATTCTTTCTTTACTGTGCCATCAAAATTTTCAATTTTAATTGTCTGCATTGGAAATGTGACATTCCCATTGCTGTCAACCTCAACCTCTTTCTGACTGGCAAAGCCATACACCAGGTCCTCATTCATGTATCCCAGCAGACGGATATATTGTCCGGAGTCTGCCTTTAAAACTCTTGTCTCTGCCTTCTCAAAATCAATCTCCGTCACTTCTGTCGATCCGTAAGGATCCATCTCTTTTGTCCATGCCGCATGCGAATTGTCTTCTGACACCACAAAACAATTCTGCTCAATATGATCTTGAATTGTCTGATAAGACTGCTCCTCTATATCAATCTGATACAGATTACCGCCTGTCAAAAGGAACATCTGATTATTTTCACTTACATAAATCAGTTTTTCCAGATCACGCTCCAAAAATTCATACGATAAGGTACTCGGAACAAAGACGCGCTCCTCAATCGCATTTTGCGTACTGCTATAATGGTAGACCGCGACTCCCACATATCCCTCATGAGGTCCCCGGTTCATATATCCATACACAACAAAATCCATATCACCGGACTCATCCACCTGCAAAACCTGCATATTATGCTGCTGGTTATCATCGCGCTCATCTGAATTTTTATCACGCCGGAAACTGAAGATTCTCGTTGCCTTGCTCGCACTCTGGCTGTAAGACCACAAATCTCCCGTCTGCACAAATGCGACAATGTCTGCACTTGGATTTGTGACATACTCCAGTTTTTTTGATACAACTCCAAGATTCAGTCCCTGTGCATTCGCAACCGAGAGCGTTGGATCAAATACCTGCTGCGCAGATCTCTGAAAATCAAGAAGCATCACGCGCTCCTGTGTATAGCGCATACGATAAAAATCACTCACTTCATACAGTTCTGTGCCGCCATCTGTATTTTTTGCAGATATCTGATAATTCAATGTAATACTTCCTGTCGTTTCATTGATTTCCCGAATAACAGGAATTCCCGTCCGCACCATCTGCGGAGAAAGCGTTCCCCAAGTGATGCAGTCAAGTGAGGAATTGATCGTCACATTTGTAAAATTATTACTGCCAGAAGAACTATCCGGCTCAACGTAATCCGCCAGTTCTGATGCCGTATCTTTATTCAGACACTTCTGATAAAATCCCTGTACAAACTGCACATAATTACTGGTATTTAATCCAGATCTCTGAACCACTCTTGTATAATAATAGACGGGGCCTGATTCGAGATTTAATTGAATTTTCAGAGAATATTCCTGATTCATCAACATCTTCTCGGATTTTAATTCGAGAGTCGCTTTCAGATAACCATCTGATTTTGTGAGTTTTTTTATAATCTGATTTTCAATAATTTCATTTCCGTCTGAAGTTGTGATCTCATAAGAAAGTTCCTGAATGTTCTGATCAAAAGGTTTAATCGCGATTTTCACTTTTCTGGTCGTATCCACTGGGGTCAGACCCTCTCTGCAAAAATCCACCTGCATCTGCTGCCGGTAGCCAAACATTGGATTGACCAGATTTCCATCAATTTCCGCCATGATCACAGGAAGTACCGGTTCATCCAAATCTCCCATATTGTCTGTATTTTCACTGTTCATCAACAGCGCAGTCAAAAACACTGTAAGCACAAACACTGCCGACAATACACCGATTTTAATTGCTATTTTCTTCAACTTGTTCCTCCTGTTTTTTCAACAATTCTGCCAGAGTCGGATGTACATGAAGCTCTTTGATACATCTTTCAAGCTGAGGACTCATCTGTTTTTTTCCATCCTTCACCGCACGGATCAGCAAATTCTTCGGGGTATGCTCCATATCGATAAATTCCAGAATCTGTACCTGATACCCCTGTTCCTTTAGAAGTTCTGCACGCACTGCATCCGTCACCAGCGCAGCCATTCGTTCCTTCAAAATTCCATAGGAAAGTACCGGCTGAGGCATCTCATTTGCAATCTGTCCATTCAACTCATGCTGACAACATGGAACAGACAAAATCACTTTTGCCCCCCATTCCACGGCTTTTGCCAGTGCATAATCGGTAGCGGTATCGCAGGCATGAAGCGTAACCACCATGTCCACCTGATCGACTCCTTCATAAGACGCAATGTCTCCCTGACAGAAATGAAGCCCTTCATATCCATACGTGCGGGCAAGTGATTCGCAGTGCGCAATGACGTCCTCTTTTAAATCCAGTCCGACAATCTGCACATCATACTTCTTCAATTCGCAAAGATAATAATACATTGCAAAAGTCAGATACGATTTTCCACATCCAAAGTCAAGAATGGTAAGTTTTCTCCCCTTGTCCAGCTGCGGAAGAATATCCTCAATAAACTCCAGAAAACGGTTGATCTGGCGGAATTTATCGTATCTCGCATGAACAATCTTCCCTTCTTTTGTCATGACACCAAGATCTACCAGAAAAGGAACCACGATGCCTTCCTCAAGAATATATTGTTTCTTTCTGTTATGCTCCAGTGTTTTTTTGCAGCTGTTTTCCGGATGTTTTTTCTCCTTAATCGTCATTTTCCCTTTCTTGCTGACCAGTACGGAGGCATCCTGACGGCTGCCGGTCACCTGCATCTGTTTGAAATGTCCCTTCAGCATTTCTTCTATATAATTGATGACCGCTTCCTTTTCATAATTTTTATGAATCTCTTTTTTGCCGACTGTGGCACTCGCCTGGTACATCAGCCTGTCCGAAAGTAAAATTGGACGAATCTTCACCTTGGAAGGTCCGTCACTGTTTTTCGCACCGCTTAAAATCATCTGGTGCATTTCTTTATTTAAATGTTTTTCTAATACTTCTCTTAATTTTTCCATATTCTCATTGTAATTGTTTTATGATAAAATCACAAGACCTGATCCGAATTTCCTGTGTGTTCAGAAATATCGTCTGCAGCGACCGTGGCGGCATCGCCTTCTTCGCATTTCCTGGAACAAAAGCACATGAATCAGTTCATCCAGAAGATTATTATCTCTGCGGTCATTTCTCCGATCCTCTCTTCGGTCATCCCGAATCTGGCTCATTTCCATACTGTCACGTTCCATACTGCCTCTGATGCGGCGACAAACCTGCTCCATCATAAATTTATCCGGATATTCGTCATAAATAAAGCTTCCCGGATAATCCAGACGATCACACTCTTCCTCAACCTTTCTTTGCAGTTCCAGCGCCGTCTTCGGATAAAAAGAACGCATCAGGCGATTTTCTCTCTCCTGAAGGCGTTCTTCTTCCCAAAACAACGGATCCTGAAAATTTCTATAAAATGGATAAAAACTATCCTGATACACAATACCACCCTTTCCATATATGACCTGCTTTACTATATGCAGCGGATGGCACGGCCGTTCTTTGTTTTATTTCAGATTTTGTAATTTTTCTACGACTGTTTCAAACTGCATAAAGTGGGATGCTTTTACAAGAATCGTATCGCCCCTCTGAATCAGCGACGGAAGCTTCTCAAGCAAGGTTTCACGATCTGGCATATGCACAACTTCCACTTTTGTCTGTTCCTCTTTTGCAGCCTGTGCCATTCCCTCACACAGGTTGCCGACACAAATCAGAAGATCAATATCCTGATGAGCAGCAAAACGACCTACCTCGTTATGCAGTTCCTGCTCTTTTTCCCCAAGCTCTCCCATATCGCCAAGAATCGCCACACGGCGTCCAAGCCCGTCCTGCAGCACCTGCACAGAAGCTTTCATAGACATTGGATTGGCATTGTAACAGTCATCCACAATCAGAAAATCTCCCGTATCGATCATGCGAAATCTTCCGCTGACCGGCTCGAGACTTTCGATTCCAGCTTTGATCTGTGCCGGAGTCAGTCCATATGTCATGCCGACTGCCGTTGCTGCCAGAGCGTTGTATACCATATGTTTTCCAGGCATCGGAATCAGTACATCAAAGCTCTCAGCTCCCATATGAATGCGGCAGAACATTCCCTTGAGTCCATGACTCTCAATATCTGTCGCATGCACCGGAAATTTCTCGTTCATTCCGAAGAAAACAGGCTTGATCCCTTTAGACTCTTTTACAGTCGCCAGCTTATCATCATCACCATTCAGAATAATATGGCCATGTTCGCGCACAAACGCAAAAACTTCCGTCTTGGCCTTCAAAACGCCGTCTCTGTCTCCAAGATTTTCCAGATGACATTGTCCGATGTTTGTAATCACGCTGGTGTCCGGCTTTGCAATTTTTGCCAGTCGGCTCATCTCACCAAAATCACTGATTCCCATTTCCAGTACAGCAATTTCATGCTCGTCGCGCAGACGAAAAACAGTAAGTGGAAGTCCCAGTTCATTATTAAAATTGCCTTCCGTTTTCAGTGTACAGTATTTTTCCTTCAAAACAGAGGCAATCACCTCTTTTGTACTTGTTTTTCCGACACTTCCGGTAATTCCAACGACTGGAATCGCCAGCTGTTCCAGATAAAATTCTGCGATGTCCTTCACTGCCTGAAGAGACGACTGTACACGAATCCATGGAAATTCCTGCTCTCCAAGTTCCACCTCACTGAGCGTACAAAGCGCACCTTTCGCCATCACATCGGGAATAAATTTATGCGCATCGACTCTCTCACCTACAATCGGAACAAACAGTGTGCCTGCCTCTGCCTTTCGGCTGTCGGTGATAATCGAATCCACTTCTGTCTGCTTTTTATTCTCTGGTCCATGATACGTTCCGCCACAAACCTTTGCGATATTTTCCAATGTCAGATTTTTCATTTTTTCTTTCCTTTCTCTTTGCAGAACAAACGACCTGAGAAAGATGTGCGTCTCCCTGTACAGACATCTTCTCAGGCCGCTTGCAAATTTTTATTGATATTTTGCCAGAGATATTTTAATCAGTTCCTCACACAGCGCCGCAAAGTTCATTCCGACTGCCTGCGCCTCCTGCGGAAGAAGACTGGTAGGTGTCATACCCGGCAGAGTATTTGCCTCCAGACAATACATATCTCCTTCTTCTGTCATCATGAAATCAAGACGGCCATAAGCCTGCAAAGCAAGTGCCTGGTAACCAGCCTCTGCATACTTCTGCATTTTCACAGTCAGCTCCTGAGACAGCTCTGCCGGACATGTCTCAATCACAGCTCCTGCTTTGTATTTGTTTTCATAATTGTAAAAGCCTTCCACCGGCTGAATCTCAATGACCGGCAATGCTTTTCCATTGAGAACTCCCACGGAAAATTCTCTTCCCTTTATATATTCCTCTACGACAACCTCTTCCTCATAGGAAAAAGCATCGCTGAGAGCCTTTTCGTAACTTTCCTGGTCATATACAATATCAACACCAACGCTGGAACCTCCACAGCATGGCTTTACTACCACCGGGAATTTCATTCCATATTCTGAAAGCTGCTCAGAACCTTCTCCCTTTTTCAGGGTAATTCCGGATGGCGTCGGCACATTCGCTCCCAGGAAAATCTGTTTCGTAATGCCCTTATCCATAGCCATCGCACTTCCCAGATGACCGGTTCCCGTATAAAGAATATTCTGCAGATCAAAGCAAGCCTGAATCTTTCCGTTTTCTCCGTTTTCTCCGTGCAGTGCCATAAACACAATATCGGATTTTTGGCAGATAGCAATCACCTTTGGTCCAAAAAATTCTCTTGTGGACTCTTTCATCTCATCGATTTTCTCATCAAAACTTCTGATATAAGCAGCTGCGGCATCTACGTCATATTCTGCCGGAAAGAAATCCTGCTCCTCCACAGCTTCGATTCCGCAATACACATCTACAAGAACAGCTTTGTGTCCTTTTTTACGCAGTGCTTTGCAAACTTCAGTTCCTGATACAATGGAAACAGCACGCTCTGTACTGATTCCTCCTGCTAAAACTACTATATTCATATGAATTCTCCTTGTCTGACATACCGACTTTTTTCATCCTCTGATGAGGTTAATAGACAATGATCGGCATTCCAATCTCAATGTTATTGTAAATGGTTTCTGCGGCTTTAAATGGTGTATTTACGCATCCATGAGAGCCGTTCGTCAGATAAATCTTTCCTCCGAACTCTGTTCTCCATGTTCCACAGTCATGAATTCCCACATTTTTGTTAAATGGCATCCAGTAGGTTACATCACTGGCATAATCCTCCCCCTTTAATACTGCCGGGGATTTTTTGTTGTCCAGCGCATAACATCCGGTGGGAGTCGCATTTCCTTTATTTGGATTTCCGGTTACCACCTCAGTTTCCACCAGCAGGGAACCATCTTTATAAAAATACATCTTCTGGTTTGTCAAATCAATTTCTACATATGTATCGCCAATATCATTCGTATCGCGGCACGCACCTTTATAAAGATATACAGGCTCTCTTGTACCGGATTTCCCATTGAGAATGGCATCTTTTAATTCCTGCAATGTCTGATCCTGTTTGATCACATATCCGTAATCTCCGCCCTTGATTGTAATCTTCTGACCTGTGGCAGTAACAAATTCCCGTGTTCCTCCGAACGTGTCATACTTATAAGCCAACTGATAAACATAATCTTTCATGGCGGCCTCATCCAGCGTATAGCTTCCGTCCTCTGCTTTCACCAGCCAGGTACGAATCAAATCTCCATCCACAGTTTCTTCTCTGTCACCAAAATCATAGTAAATCGTTACCTGTGTATATCTGTTCAGCTCTTCTACTTCTTTCTTTAACGCTTCATCATCCTGATACACAGAAGGTTTCAGATAACAGGAAGTGTCAACCAGGCTGACCTGCCGCTCGCCGTTTTCGATTGCCTCTGTAATCACTTCTGTCACTTTGTTCTGATCCAGTTTATTTCCCACAACCTCCGGAACAATGTAATAAATTCCGTCTTTTTCCTCAATATGGGCATCTACCGGTTCGATCATTTTTTTGAAACAGTTCAGATTCTCAATTGCTTCTTTCAGTTTTTTCTCGCTGTAAGTCGTGGATGCGGACATTGTATATTTTTTCGGACTGGCCACAGACAGAAACCATTTCCATTTTTCCTGCTGATTCAGCATTTTTCTGACGCTGTCATCTTCCACATATTTCAGCTTCATATCCTGAGCATCCATTTTTTCCTGTACGCCGTCCAACTCATCAATGGTAAGCTGATACGTCGCAATGCTTTCCGCAATCATCGTCTGTGCATCCTGTTCTGTCTGAAACGAGCAATTTCTTCCATTGAGAGCAGAACCTGGAAGGAAATGACTAGAAAAATACCAGACTCCTCCCAGATAAATTCCAAGGGTCAGAACAAAAAGTGCACAGATGATACCGATTACTATTTTTTTGCCTTTGCTCATTTATTACGCTTCCTTATTTACAAATTAAGCCTCTTGCAGTAACTTATCTACACTGACTAATTTTACACTTAATACAAATACTTTTCCGGCAACTGCCAGTTCCTCCGGTGTCGGATAAGACGGTGCAATACGGATATTGCTGTCTTTCGGGTCGTTTCCATATGGATAAGTAGCGCCGGCCCCTGTCATCACAAGGCCTGCCTCTTTAGCTTTGGCAACGATCGCCTTAGCACAGCCTTCCATTGCATCAAAGGAAATAAAATATCCACCCAGAGGTTTTGTCCATGTACCGATTCCCAGTCCGCCAAGATCACTTTCCAGAACATTCAGGACTGCCTCAAATTTTGGACGCAGACTTGCTGCATGTTTCATCATATGCGCCTTGATTCCGTCCATATTCTTAAAATAACGCGCATGGCGAAGCTGATTGATCTTATCATGACCGATGGTCTGTGTGCTCATATGTTTTTTCACTTCTGCCAGATTTGCCGGGGAAGCCGCCATCATAGAAACACCGCCGCCTGCAAAGCTCACCTTGGAAGTAGATGCAAACTCAAATACCATATCCGGATTGCCAGCTTTCTCACATTCAGAGAGAATATCAAGAATCTGCGGCTGATTGTCCTCGTATAAATCATGTACACAGTATGCATTGTCCCAGAAAATACGGAAATCCTTTGCGGCCGGTTTCAGATTTGCAAATCTGCGTACCACTTCATCGGAATATACCGTACCTGTCGGGTTGGAGTACTTCGGAACGCACCAGATTCCCTTGATGGAGTCATCCTCACTTACCAGTTTCTCTACCATATCCATATCCGGGCCGTCTTCTAACATCGGAACTGTCACCAGCTCTGCGCCAAAATATTCTGTCACGCGAAAATGACGGTCATATCCCGGTGCCGGACACAAAAATTTAAAGTGATCCAGTTTTGCCCATGGAGTGTTGCCCATGATACCATGTGTCATTGCTCTGGAAACGGTATCAAACATAACATTCAAACTGGAATTACCAAATACAATGACATTCTCCGGTTTTGTTCCAACCATCTCTGCCATCAACGCTTTTGCTTCCGGAATACCTTCCGGTCCGCCGTAGTTTCTGGTATCCAGGCCATTCTCTGCTTTCAGATCAGATTCGCCGTTTACGATATCCAGAAGTTCCTTTCCAAGATCCAGCTGCTCTGCTGCCGGTTTTCCTCTGGACATATCCAGTTTCAGTCCTTTTCCTTTTACATCTTCAAACTCAGCCTCTAACTGATTTTTCAGTTTCAACAATTCATCTTTGCTCATCTCACTGTATCTTTTCATAATTTTCCTCCTTAAAACAGAACACACATTTCTTTTTGTGTCCTGTACTCTCTATCTCGTTGTCTGAGATTTTGCTTTTTCTATTTTAGTATGCTACTTCCTTTATTGTCAAGGAGTTCTTCCTATGATATAGTAGTTTTGGTGCATTTGTAAGAAAAAATGAAAGGTTAGGTATAGAAAAATATGTGGATTGCAGACGGATGGAAAGACTATGAAGTAATTGATACCTCAAAAGGTGAAAAACTGGAACGCTGGGGTGACTATCTTCTGGTACGTCCCGATCCTCAGGTTATCTGGGATACTCCGAAAAAACATAAAGGATGGCGCAAAATGAACGGCCATTATCATCGCAGTTCCCGCGGAGGCGGAGAATGGGAATTCTTCAACCTGCCGGAACAGTGGTCCATTCATTACAAAAATCTCACATTTCATTTGAAACCTTTTAGTTTCAAACATACAGGTCTGTTCCCGGAACAGGCTACAAACTGGGACTGGTTTTCTGACAAAATCAAGAAAGCCGGACGCCCAATTAAAGTATTGAATTTATTTGCCTACACGGGAGGCGCAACACTGGCAGCCGCAGCTGCAGGTGCTTCCGTCACACATGTAGATGCTTCCAAAGGTATGGTTGGCTGGGCAAAAGAAAACGCCGTTGCCTCCGGTCTTAAGGATGCTCCAATCCGCTGGCTGGTCGATGACTGCGTCAAATTTGTAGAACGCGAGATACGAAGGGGCAACCATTACGACGCCATCATTATGGATCCGCCATCCTACGGAAGAGGACCAAAGGGCGAGATCTGGAAAATCGAGGAAGCCATCTATCCTCTCATCCAGCTCTGCGCAAAGCTGCTTTCTGATGATCCGCTCTTCTTCCTGGTAAACTCTTACACGACAGGATTAGCTCCTGCTGTACTGACCTATATGCTGTCAACAGCACTGAGCGATTTCCATGGGCATGTAGATTCACAGGAAATCGGACTTCCGGTAACAAGCACGGGACTTGTGCTTCCATGTGGAGCTTCCGGACGGTGGGAAAGATAACGCAAACGGGGCAAGGGGACAAAATTGTCCCCTTGTCTCTCTACTTTTTCAATATATCCGCCACTTCAAACGTTCCATAAGGTGTCTGTACAATCGTGCATGACCATTCTTTTGTCCGGGTAAAGGTTTCTACGCCGTCATCTCCCAGATAGGTTGTCTCTTCACATTTCGTTCCCTGCATCGTTGGATTCCAGGCATACACCTGTCCTTTCTTCATCTTCTTTGGATTTTCAGGCGTGATTACAAACTCTCTGCAGCCATATCCAGTCGGTCAAATTTTCTCTTTTGATGGACTATCTTCCACTCACCCGCAATAAAAATAATCGCCATTTTTGTAATCTTTGGGGGAGACACCGACCACTTTTTTAAAGATGCGTGAAAAATAATACGGATCTGAATAGCCGAGTCTCACACTGACCTCATAGACATACAAATCCGTAGATTTGAGAAGCTTACATGCCTCCTGCATCTTAAGATGGATAAAAAACTCCACCGGAGATCTCCCCGTATGCGTCTTGAAAATCGCATTGAGATAGCTCTTGGACAATTGCACTTGATTCGATATGTCCTCCAGCGTAAGATTACCGGAAAGATTCTGATACATAAATCGAATCACCTGTGTCACATGGCGGTCCTGCGTGGTACTCTCGTCCAGCTTCTCACGATAATAAATTTCGGCAAGAATCAAGGATAGCACCTGCGAAATATAAATAAAATTCCCCAGGTTATAATTTCGCTCAAGCACTTTAAACAACAGCTTAAACAGCACCATCATCTGGTTATCGCTATGCCGGGAATTGAGATGCACCAGTCTGCGTTCCTCCAGTGGAAACAGCTTCGTATTGTCTCCCTTAAAATGCACCCATAAAATACTCCATGGTTCCCGTTCATCTGCATAATACCTATGGCACACATTTCTTGGAATACAAAAGGCATCCGATTTGCCAAGAAAATACTTCTCATCTTCCACCTCAATCACACCTTTTCCCTCGGTACAGTAAATGAGAATATATTGATCCGCCCCTTCCTCTCTCTCATAATAATGAGCCTTCGCCTTTGGAAAAAAGCCCACATCCGTCAGATAAAATGCCCGCACCAGAGGATGTTCCATATATTCTGCAAAAGACTCTGTAGGAACAATCATATATTTCTCATCACGAAAACCATCCGATTTTCCTGTCATATCTGTCATAAAAACTCACTCCTTTTTCCGGACTTCTCTACAGACACTATAGCATGCAACAAGAATATTGTCCATGTTTCTGTGGTTTAAGCTATTCCTGGCACAACCAGCTTATGCTATGCTAAAACCATCGATATAACCGTATATGTCACAATATTTTTTTATCATAACGCATTTCAAAGACGAAAGGAGAACGAAAATGAAACAAGTACGTGTATGGGAAGAAACCGTCACTCTTCCCACCTACAAAGCAGCCGAAGCTGAAAAAAGTCCATTATTTCTGGAAAATCGTGCTTATCAGGGAAGCACAGGAAAGGTTTATCCTTTGCCTGTAACAGAAAAAATCTCTGACACAAAAGAAGATGTAACATACCGTGCTGTCTATCTGGAAAACGATTATCTTCTTGTTATGATTCTTCCGGAGCTGGGAGGACGCATACAACGTGCACTGGACAAAACAAACAATTACGATTTTGTCTATTACAATCATGTCATCAAACCGGCGTTGGTAGGGCTGGCAGGTCCATGGATTTCCGGCGGCATCGAATTCAACTGGCCGCAGCATCACCGTCCTTCCACCTACTCTCCCGCAGACTGCTGCTGGCAGGAAAATAAAAACGGATCTGCTACCGTATTTGTCAGTGAAATCGACAAAATGTACGGCACAAAGGGAATGGCCGCCTTCACACTTTATCCTGACAAAGCTTATATCTAAATCAAAGGCCAGCTTTACAACCGCACCGATCTGCCGCAGACATTCCTGTGGTGGGCAAACCCGGCAGTTCCGGTAAACGAACATACTTACTCGGTCTTTCCTCCGGATGTCCACGCCGTTATGGATCACGGCAAACGGGCAGTTTCTACTTTTCCGATTGCCACCGGTGAATATTACAAATATGATTACTCAGAGGGTATCGATATCTCTTGCTACCGCAATATCGAAGTTCCAACCTCCTACATGGCAGCTCACTCCGATTACGATTTTATTGGAAACTTTGATGAACAAAAAGATGCCGGACTGCTGCATGTCGCAGACCATCACATTTCTCCCGGCAAAAAGCAGTGGACCTGGGGAAACAGTGATTTCGGACAGGCATGGGATCGCAACCTGACCGATGAAGACGGCCCTTACATTGAGCTGATGACCGGTGTCTACGCAGACAACCAGCCGGATTTCACCTGGCTGAAACCCTATGAGGAAAAAACGTTTACACAGTATTTTATGCCTTACAAACATGTGGGACGTGTCAAAAACGCCACCAAAGACGCGGCTGTCAACCTGGAATTGCGCGGTCTCACCTGTAAAATAAAGGCCTATACCTCCGGAAGTTTTGAAAATGTCAGCATCCGTGTTTTCAAAAACGGAGCAGTTCTGTTTGCGGACAGAGCCAATTTCGCTCCGACAAAACCTTACGATGCATCGTTCTCCACGGAACTTTCTGAGCTGACGGACTGCACAGTATCTCTAACAGACTGCAATGGCCGCTTACTTGTCAGCTACACCGAAGCATCACCAAAACTGGAACCTACCCCGGAGCCTGCTGATGCGCTTCCGCCTCCGGAACAGTTAAAATCAACGGAGGAATTGTATCTCGGCGGTCTTCATCTGGAACAGTATCGCCACGCTACCTTTTCTCCGGACGACTACTATCTGGAAGGTTTGAAACGTGACCCTTCCGATATCCGGCTGAACAATGCTTATGGACTTCTGCAGTATCGGCGTGGTAATTTTGCAGAGAGCATCGGTTATTTCCAAAAAGCGATTGAAAAACAAACCTGGAAAAATCCGAATCCTTATTCTTGCGAATGTTACTTTAACCTTGGACTCGCGCTGACAATGATTGGCGACCTGGATGCTGCCTTTGATGCATTTTACAAATCCACCTGGAGCTATGAGACACAAAGCGGCGGCTATTACTGGCTATCCTGCCTCTCCTGCCGAAAAGGTGATTTTCAGTCGGCACTGTCCTTCATCGAGCAGTCACTCATCCGCAACTGGCACAACATGAAAGCCCGCACATTAAAGGCAGCCATTTTACGAAAACTTGGATTTCCTTCCCTTGATTTTCTGTCTAAAAGCAGAAAAATCGACCCGCTGGATATGGGCATTCTCTATGAGTACGGCTTACAAAAGAACGATGTCTCTGAATGGGAAAAAGCAATGGGAGCTTCCTCTCACAATTATCTGGAATTGTCTCTCGATTACGTGAAGGCAGGCTTCTACGATCAGGCACTTGCTATTTTATCCGCTTGTGAAAGGACTTGTACCAGAATGTAAGGAAAGTGCTGGAAAGAAGATGAGCACTCGAATACGGAAAGGAAATAAATATCTAAAAGCAACTCTGGTGGAATGTGCTCGTGCCGCCATACGAAATAAGCAAAGTTATCTCTACTCACGGTATCAAAGAATTGCTGCACGAAGAGGTGGGAAAAGA
>JALFVM010000045.1 GCA_022787145.1 Lachnospiraceae bacterium
CCTTCAGATTTTTAAATTTATCATCCAGCTCGCCCGGCATCTTATTCAGCATCGAGCATTTCAAATGAACCACTTCATCATGAGACAATACCAGAACGTATTTTTCACTGTAAGCATACATCATGGAGAATGTCATCTTGTTGTGGTTGTATTTACGGAAATAAGGATCCAGTTTCATATATTCCAGGAAATCATTCATCCATCCCATATTCCATTTGAGGCTAAAGCCAAGTCCACCGTCCTCAGGACTTCCAGTTACCAGAGGCCATGCCGTAGATTCCTCAGCAATCATCTGTACACCTTTGTTTCTTTTGCGTATCAGTGAATTCAAATGTTTGAAAAACTCAATCGCTTCCAGGTTCTTGTTGTCGCCATATTTGTTGGCAACCCATTCTCCGTCTCTCTTACCATAATCCAGATACAGCATCGATGCAACAGCATCCACACGCAGACCGTCCACATGATACTCTTCTACCCAGTAAAGTGCATTTGCGATGAGGAAATTCTTTACCTCAGGTTTTCCATAGTTAAAAATCTTTGTTCCCCAGTCCGGATGCTCTCCCTGTCGTGGATCCTGATGCTCATACATGCAGCATCCGTCAAACTGTGCCAGACCATGTCCGTCTTTCGGGAAATGAGCAGGTACCCAGTCAAGAATGACACCAATTTTCTTTTTATGTAAGTAATTCACCAGATATTTAAAATCAATCGGAGAACCGTAACGTGACGTAGGAGCATAATATCCTGTCACCTGATAACCCCAGGAACCATCAAACGGATGCTCTGCGATTCCCATTAATTCTACATGGGTATATCCCATCTCCAAAACATAATCTGCCAGCTTATGCGCAAACTCACGATAATTATAAAAGCCATTTTCATCATCTTCTGTAACCTGATGTTTCATCCAGGAACCAGGATGCACTTCATAAATGGAGATAGCAGATTTCGTCTCGTCAAATTCCTGACGTTTCTTCATCCACACATTATCTGACCATTTAAATTTAGAAATATCCACTGTCTTGGAAGCATTTCCAGGACGCAGCTCGGAAGCATTTCCATAAGGATCTGCTTTGTACAGAAGTTCTCCATGTGCACCCTCGATAAAGTACTTGTACAGTTCGCCTTCCTCAAGACCAGGAATAAAGGTTTCATAAACACCGATATCGCCAACTCTCTCCATTGGATTGGCTGTGATATCCCAGTTGTTAAAGTCACCTACCACACTGACTGATCTTGCATTGGGTGCCCATACTGCAAAATAAAAACCATCTTTTTTTCTTACTGTCATTGGGTGTGCACCGAGTTTTTTGTAAATATCGTAATTGGTTCCTTCACCAAATAAATACTGATCCACCTCTGTAAATTTGAATTTTTTCTTTCTGGTCATTTTCATTCCCCCTAATCATTCTCCGTCTTTTTTCATCAACAATATGTTGAATCGTTAATGTATTTATTATACCATTTCTTGATGATTCTGGAAAGAAAAAGGTGCAAGATTCTGCAATCTTACACCTATTTTTTTACTTTCTCACCTTACAAAGAGAAAAGCTATATTCACTTTTTCTTTTTTACTCTTCAATGACTGCATCTTCTGATGAATCCTCAGCCGAACCCTCGGAAGATCCATCATCAAAAGAAGAATCTACGGAAAGATCCTCAGAAGAATCTGAACTGCTGTCATAAGAGCTATCCTCATCTGAAGAAGAGTCTTCATCATAAGAACTATCCTCGTAAGAAGAATCGGACGTATCGGATGAAGAAGTATCAGATGCTTTCAAAGCCTCTACCGTGGAATCGCAGAAATCTGTATAAGATTTTCCATCCTGAAGCGTAATACCCTTCGCTTTTGCAAGCTCACTGACTGTCACCAGTTTGTATCCCTGCTCAATCAAATCTGGAATAATTCTCAGTGCGGCCTCTACCGATGGCTGATGAATATCATGCATCAGCACAATATCTCCATCTGTGACACTGTCCATCGTCGTGTTATATGTACTGTCTGCGTTCATCGTCTTCCAGTCTAATGTATCAATATCCCACATAAAGCACGGCATTCCAACATAAGATAATACCGTCTCATCCTGAGCACCATATGGTGTACGGGCAACTGTTGGACGAGAACCACAGGCATCCTCAATAATACTGCTTGTCTTCTCAAACTGATTTTTGATTTCGTCTCCGCTCAGTGTTGTAAGCTGCGGATGATTATAAGAATGATTTCCAAGTTCGCATCCGATTTCTTTCATTTTCTTGATTTCATCTGGATACTGCTCGGCATTGATTCCCTGCATAAAGAACGTAGCATGTGCACCATTCTCCTCCAGACAGTTCAAAAGCTCCATCGTATATTGGCCCGGTCCATCATCAAATGTCAGTGCAACCATCTTCTTTTGCTGACTCGGATCGTAAACACCATTATCATCAAACATATAATCTACTCCATCAATTGTAGCCCATCCTGTCTGCATATAACCATTTTCATCAAAAGCATATGTATTACCGTCAATCTCAGCCATTCCATTAGCATAAAATGTACCATCTGCATTCTGGTACCAGCGTCCGCCTTCATCTTCCTGCCAGCCGACAGTCATAACACCCGCTTTTGATGTACTGCCGCTATTTTTGACAGGAACACGATCTGCCTGTGTCGGATCTTCCTTTACCGTCTCCGCTTTTACTTCCTGAACAGCTCCGGCATCTTTACCGGAAATCTTTTTTGCCAGAGGACTGATTACAAAATTAAACATCAAAGTCAGAACTAATACCGTAGCAACAACACAAGATACCAGTCTCATAACTTTCCTCATAAAAAGCTGGCGACGCTTTCGCTTCATACGTTGTTGTATTATTCGTCTATCCATTATACCTCACCTTTTTTATCCATTTTTCTGTATCTACCAATAATATACAACAAATAATCAAAAGATACAATAGTAATTTGGAAATATTTATAACTGATTTTTTCGCGATTTGAGTTGCCTCTTTTGTTGATATTTTCTCGTTATTTTCCTCTTCTTCAGCCGAGTTCTGTAACGTCTGTTCAGACACTGTTTTTTCCTCTTTTGCGCCTGTTTTCTCAGCTTTGCTTTCCGATTTGGAATCCACTTTCTTTTTCGTCTTTTCTGTTTCGTTATTTTGTTTCTCTTCTGCCGGTTCTTTCTTTTCAAGGCTGCTCTTTTCGGACTCGTCAGAAGCTCCGGTTGATTCTTTATTTGCAAAAATTTTTTCCGATAAAACTTCATCAACACCTTCCGCTTCTTCCTCAGCCTGTGCAGCAGTCTTCTCAACTTCCTCTGTCACATTTTCTTGTAAAACAACCGTTTCTTCCGAGACATTGTCTGCTTCTGAAACAACATCCTCTTTTGCCGTATCCTCTGTTTTATCATTCAGATAAGTAACGGTTACTTCGCGTGAAATAGCACTGACAGAATCTTTTCCCGAATCTGGAATTCTGTCATCCTTCAAAGGTTCATTCATCAAACTATTTTTTGTTTCTGCTGCTTCAACATAGCCAACCGAAATTTCTGTAAAATCTTTGTTCATCAAAATCTCATAGACTCCATTTTCTGAAATCACCGGAGTTTGATTCACTTTCACAAATTCCACCTGATACCCAGAAAGAGGATGAATTTCCAACCTGCACAATGTCCACATCGGAATTTCATATTCAGAATAATCACATTTTATCGTATACTGATTGTCCATATAACTCAAATCGACAATACCAAAATTTCCATGATTTTCCAAAACACAAATTCCGGTTTCCACATAATCTGCTGTTAATTCATCCTCTGTCTCGTGTTTCATTGTTTCTGTAAAATCCTGTGCCATAACCATGTTCGGTTTTATTCCAATAGCCCAGATACCAGCTGTCAGAATCACCAGATACTTTTTCATTTTTCTTCTCATATGCTCTCCTGCTGTATTAATTTCCCATCATTCTAGCATTTTCAAAGAAAAATCAGTAGCAATCTAACAGACATTTGGCAGAAACAAAAACTTCTTATTTTTCTGCAAAAAGAACTTCTTCCGCAAATTTTGCCGCATCGCGGATGCAATCCGGACATTTACGAATAACAGTTCCGGTAGCTACACCTTTTAAATCCTTACAGGTGACTGCGCCATTTTGAGCCAGGAATTTCTCAACGATTGCTCTTGACAGCTTGTAAGAGGATGCCTTGCTGTCCGGTGCATCCAGATTGCAGGTACTGTTTTTAAAACCAGCAAGCAGACATGCTCCGGAGACAGCTCCGCAAGTGCCTTCCATACCTCCCATGCCAAGGCCAAGTGCTTCTGCCGCCTTAAACATAGTCTCTTCATCCACCCCTACCAGATCACAGTAGGTACAGGCAACTGCCTGTGCACAGTTATACCCTTTGTCATGTTTCTCAATTGTTTTTTCAACGCGTGTTTCCATTTTTTACTCCTTTTCTTTGTTGTATTTGATTATATTTGTTATAAATTGTGTCCTTTTTTTATGTATTCCAAAAGCCCCTGGCATCCTGCGAGTACATCTTCGTATGTTGTCTGAAAATCTCCTGTGTACCACGGATCTGCGATATCCCTGTCCAGTCCCGCAAACTCAGACAACATCCAGATTTTATGTTCTTCATCCCCTCCGGCAATACGCTGCATATTGCGAATATTCCAACTGTCCATGCCGAGAAGATAATCATATTCCTCATAATCGCGTCGCTCCATTCGTCTCGCCGCTCTTCTCTCATATGGAATATGGTATTGATTCAAAATTGCTTTTGTTCCCCTGTGAATGTCATTTCCAATCTCCTCCATACTGGTCGCAGCAGAAGCAATGGAAAATTCATGCTCCAGGTGTTGTTTTCTTACTAAATCCTTCATTACAAACTCCGCCATCGGCGAACGACAAATGTTGCCGTGGCATACAAAAAGTACTTTTATCATCTATTTTCAACCTCTTTCTTTTGCAGTGAGATGCAAATTTTTGCCTTATTTTATGCGCTTTTCCAGGCTTTTTAACAGTATTATCATAACACCAGTTTCTTCTCAAAATAAGGCATAATATCGCATACATTTTTTCTCAATCATGATAAATTCATGATAAATTCTCAGCTCTGCCATCATTTTATCATTGCTGATATATTCCGATATTCTATGGCATTTTATCACCAAAACACTTAGCTGGATACATTCAGTTTTTCCAGTTCTTTTTTAGCATCCTCAAATCCCAGGTGGGTATATGTATTCAATGTCACGCCAATATCAGAATGCCCCATCAGATATTGCAGCGTCTTAGGATTCATACCGGATTTCGCCATGTTGCTACAATAAGTATGCCTGCATACATGCGGTGTTACTTTCGGCATCTGCACCTTATAAATACGGTTATACTTTTCACAGATATGCTCAAAATACTTTTCCCAATGAAGTGCAACCAGCGACATATCATTCTTGTCCAAATATAAAAATCCCGTTCTCCCATCAATCATTGGTTCCACCTTAGGCTTCTTTCGTTTTTCCAGAATTGCTTTAAAGCATTCATAAATCCCATCACCCATGGGAATCACTCTGGTTCCACTGGAAGTCTTTGTATCCTGAATAATATACTCCATAGCACTTGTGCGCTGCAGCTGATGATTGATATTGATCGTGCGTTCCTTCATATTAATATCAGCTTTCGTCAACCCACAAAACTCTGAAATCCTCATCCCTGTTTTAAAAAGAATATAGATTCCCTCATAATATCTGCAAAAATGACTGTCATTTTTAACAAACTCCAAAAATTGGCGCTCTTGCTTACGACTGATAGCCTCTCTGGTAACAGAATCGTTTACGATTACTGTCGCAAACTGAAACTCAAATGGATTTTTAATCAGCAAATCATCATCCACTGCCATTTGAAATGCCGGACGAAGCACACCACGGATACTATGTATAGAACTATAACTTTTTCCGTTCTCCTGCAATTGAATTAACCAGATTTTGGCATCCGATAATTTTATTTTATCAATTCTTCTGCTGCCAAACTCATCCTTTCTCAGAAGATTAATCACCGTACGATACCCCTGCTTCGTAGTATGACGAACTCCTCGCTTCTGCATCGTATAGCGTTCTACCAGTTCCAGTACAGTAATACCATTTCCCTGAAAAGCAATTCCTTTGTCTTTAAATCTGTTCAACTCTGCAATCTGATCTCTTAATGCTACACATTCTCGTTTTCCAGCAGGCAACTTATCTGTTCTCTCCAGTTTCCAGCTGTACAAACGTTTCTGTACTCCACCCTCATAGTAGCAGTATACATAACGCCCATCCTTGCATTGACTCTCACGATCTTTTAAAATGCGATTCTTACTGTCTCGTCTTTTCACACTCATATACTTTCCCTCCTTAAGTATGGAGAGTCTCTGCCGTAGTACATTGTCAGTATACCACAACAGAGGCCCTGTTTCCACGCTTAAATACAGCTTGTCTGGTCAATAAAATTCTCAAATTTTTTGCGCTTAATCTGAACCTTCGCTCCATTCCGAAGTACGAATTGATGATGCAATGCGCATGAAAATTATTTGTATTTTCATGAAATTTTGTATAAATTTGATATTTCTTTTCGTAATGCCGTAAAATATCATATGTAGCGTAAAAACCAGTTTGAGGATTTACATCTGCATCAAAGGAAACCACCAGATGCAGGTATTGACGTTTATCCTCTTTGTTGTATAACATTTTCAGAGTTCTCATATCCTCATACGCCGAATCCACTCCCACCCCCATTGTGAATCCAAAGTTATGAAGACATTTATCCGAATCATCAACGTAATCCAGAATTCTCCTCAACTGATCTGGTCTGCTATTTTTTCCATTAACAAATTTAAGTACCGACATGTTTTTACAACCTCCTTATAAATATTCGTATCCATTTCTCGATTCTCCAGCAAGTCTCTGAGAGCACAAAAATTTCTTTCAATTTCTTTAAATTCGGCAACACCTATAACTTTTGCCTTTGCAATGGCCTGGTTGATGACATCGGTCATCGAAAGATTTGTCTCACCTACCAACGTTTCAATTTTTTTTGCATTTTCCTCAGTCATGTTAAAACTAACTTTTTTACTCATATTTTCCTCCTGTTCCAGTGTGCCACTGTTCCGGCACCATATTTCAATTTTAAATTTTTGAATCTTTTACCCATGCTGTATACCTTCCTTGCTTTTTTTCTGTATTATTGTCCGGAATCTTGCCATGCATAATACACATTTTAATCTCAATCACATTTACTTTTCAGTCCGATTCCCTCAAATCCTGATTGCGCATTCTTTGTGTTCAAGCGAAACTTTGCGGTACGTACACCTGGAATCAGCGCCACTTCCTGTCTAAACTGCACCTTTTTAATTTGTACATCATAAAGATTGTCTGAACAAAAATCCTGGAATGCATCCCAGAGCTGATACACATAAATCCGCTTTCCTTCTCCGATTTCACAGCATTCATGCACGAACTCTTTCAGAGCACCGAAATTCAAGTGTAACTGTTCTTCATAATTTTTTGCATCATCAGGCTGTTCAAATACAAAGTCGCTTTCTCGAAGCTGGATCAGTTCCCGCACTGCCAAGGTACATATCTGATCTTTCTCTTTTAGTAATTTTGAAAGCAAATCTCTATCCTGCTCTTCTTTCTTTACAGATTCAGGAAAATAGAGAATAACCATTCTCCTAAGCAAAGCCTCCGCCCCTACTGCCTCTGGAATCTGAGGCATCACATTTCCTGCCCCTTCTCGTTCAAAAACTCAACTATGCTTCCTGCTTTGCTTTGTCCTGTTCCCATTATGAAAACAAACAATCAAAAATCAGAAACCAAAACTGAAACCATCCGATTCAGAGTCTCTGATTCGGGAAAAAATGAACTTCAAGATTTTGCTGCTCAGCATAACACCAGTATGAGCGCAATTATCACTGCCAGTATCCAAGCCACCCTGTCTGCACCCACAGACTCCGGACCTAATACCAAACAGCCAAAAAAGAAACGAGAAAAAGAAATGTCTCTCAGACACCAGTATTTTATAGAAAGTGCTCTGCGACTGGACCGGTTATATAACCTAATCGTAAGTGACCCTAATATTCCAGATGAAACGAAAGAAAAATTATTAAAGGAGATCAATACCTATGGCAGATTTTAATTTAATTACTATGAATGGAGATTACAACAATACAGATGTCTTTGAAAGAACTTTAAGTTACATACTCAGACTCGATACTCCATACAAATACTTCTTGGGAGTCTATCCAATCACTCTGGATGGAGCGATTGCCTCTTTTAGTCGAACCTACAATCTAAATCAGCGTCGCAGTTCTGATCAAAAAGTATGGCATATGGTTCTCTCAGCAGATTGCCATGACTGTCGCAGCCGCAACTCCCATCGAAGCTGTAGCCGTTGTCGCAAAATAAATGACCTGTTTCATTTTTCACATTATTTCGCAGAATTGTTATCTTCTAAATACCAAGTATGTTACGCTCTTCATGATAACGAAGAAGGCTTACATTTCCATTTCATTATCAGCACAACCAGCTATCAATTTTGTGGAGTTCCTTTATCTCTGGAAGTATTAAGAACTTCATATCTTCCTAAACTCAGGAAAATCATACATAACTCTGGCTATTCCTTCCACTTTATACCACCAATCAAAGGAGGAGCATTATGTTCGACGAATACAATGACATATTAACAGTACCGGAGCTGGCAGAAGCACTCCGCATCGGAAGCACACAAACCTACCGGCTGTTACAACAGAAAAAAATTTCAGGATTTAAAGAGGGAAAAGACTGGAAGATTCCAAAGACAGCTTTAATTGACTATATTCAAAAGATGTCCCATAACTCATAACTCCCAGTAACACAAAAAAGCCACAGAAGCACATTCAAGCTTCTGTGACTTTTTTCTCTCTCATATATCACTCACATACCGGATGTTGGTTTGGTATACTGGGTTACTTTATTGTTCACATGATTTTTTTATCCAATCAATACTTCCTTCCCACAGAAAGCAAATCCATATGTCCGGATTCGCTCCTTCGGGATTCCTCTTGCTATAAGCTGCGCAGCATACTGCCTTTCTTCGATCTGACGCAGCGCATTCTGTACAGTATCTTCCAGACTGCCTTCTTTTTTAGGATTCAAAACCTTAAATTCCAGAATAATTGCATCGTCTTTTGGATTTTTCGGTTCCAGCATCACATCATATCTGCCAAATCCACTCTCACGATTTGAGGTAATGATATATTCTTCTTTCAAATCTACGACCATTCCCAGCATAAATCCATGATAAAAGCGTTCCGGATCTTCTCCTGCCGGATTTTTACCTGTATCAAAAAAGCTAAAACTATTCAATGCCACTTGATTCATATAGAAATTCATAGACTCCACATCACCTGACAACAAAGCATTTACAAAGCTATTATATTCTCCCGGTATCCGGGTGAACCATTCACTGACCATCTCCTCAAACATGTCCTTCACTTCTTCATTTGTAAGACCAAGCTCATACAACTGTCTTCTGCCGGCCTTTTTTGTATCATATCTCAGTACCTTTAAATAACCGCTGGCTACCAGAAGACTCCAGATTGCATTTTCATTATAATCCAACTGGTCATAAACAATTTGTTCATTGATCGGACATTGAATTGTTTCTCCTCTTAACAGTATTTCAAATTTTTCTTTTATCCCAACACTTCCCTCACGAATCAGTTTGCTCACCAGCGCATTAGAACTCGTATTTAC
This sequence comes from Lachnospiraceae bacterium, assembly GCA_022787145.1. Lineage (GTDB taxonomy): Bacteria > Bacillota > Clostridia > Lachnospirales > Lachnospiraceae > JALFVM01. The sequence continues at coordinate 9,745 of JALFVM010000045.1, forward strand.
CCAATAATCTGCTACTTTCCCTTTATTTAAGAAATGTAAAATAGACCAGGGATTGTAAATATCTCTATGGTCTCCAAAAATAAATCCATCATACCATCTACGGACTTCTTCTTTCTTTTCTCCCAATCCGAATTCATCCAATGCTGCAAATACTTCCTTCTCTGTGAATCCAAACGAATCCGTATATTTATCAGAAGTTGTCGTTACCACTTCCAAATTATTTAAATCCGAAAAAATAGACTCTTTACTAACCCTTGTGATTCCCGTCATAATGCCACGTTCCAGCCATGGATTGGTCTTAAAAGTAGAATTAAACAAGCTTCTGATGAATGCTGCCATTTCATCCCAATAGCCATCTACATAAGCTTCTTGCATGGGTGTGTCATATTCATCCAGAAGAATAATCACTTTTTTGCCATAATAACGATACAGATAATCGGATAATTGATACAATGCAAGCGTTGCATCACTATCATCCATGTCTTCTGATACACGTTTAAAATATCGGATATCTGACTCATATAAGACACCACTGTCGATCAGAAATGAACACTTCGCATATAAATTTGTAAGAAACTGACAGATTTTTTTTCGGGCAGTCTTATACTCCTTCTCTTTCACATTTGCAAAAGATAAACTGATCACTGGATAAGTTCCCTGTATTTTTCGATATTCTTCCTCCTCCCAAATGGAAAGTCCATCAAACAGATCTCCCCTATCCGCATACTTTACGGAAAAAAATGTTTCTACCATACTCATATTTAAGGTCTTTCCAAAACGACGCGGACGAGTGATTAAAGTTACATCATCGTTATTTTCCCACCATTCTTTCATAAACGATGTTTTATCAATATAAAAACAATCCTTCTCTCTTAACTTTTCAAAATTCTGTATTCCAATTCCTATCTTTTTCTTCATAGACCCCTCCACAAACTGTTATGCTGCCTTCCTCCTTATTGTATAGGAAGGCCATAGCAAAAACAAGGTTTGCACCAAAGTTTCCATATAATCCTATTTTCTTATTTTGACTTTGTACTACAGCAGTAATCTCTCCAATCATGATAAAATAATGATAATTTTCTTTTCAAAAGGTCTATACACTGCATAAAATCAACATATTTTTGCAGATGTTCAGATATTGCCGTAGCAGATGAAAAGTACCTTAATCATGTTTTTCAACCTCCATTTTTTGCTGGATGACTTGTGTAAACTCTATGTATTGTAACTGTAATCACCAGTTTTGGCTAATCATCTTCAGATCATTATCTTTTTTCAGCAAAATTCCCGCAAATGGCAGTTTTTCCTCAATCTGCTGCGGAGAAATTCCGGATAAAGTCAGCGCATGTACCCAATCCAGAAGCTCCGAAGTTCCCGGCTTTTTCTCTATATTTTTTACATCTCTGATCCGATAGAAAGCCTCCAGCGCCTGCTCCAGCAATTCCTGCTCCAGATTTTCAAAGTGCGTCTGCACAATCGCTCTCATTTGTTCCAGATCCGGAAACTGAATGTAATGGAAAATGCATCTCCTTAAAAATGCATCCGGCAGTTCTTTCTCTGCATTCGAAGTAATGATTACAATTGGACGTGTCACCGCCTTGATTGTAACCCCCGTCTCCGGAATATAAAATTCCATACGGTCTAATTCCCACAGAAGGTCATTGGGAAATTCCAAATCTGCTTTATCGATTTCATCAATCAGCAATACCACCTGCTCTTCTGACTGAAATGCCTCTCCCAGCTTTCCGAGCTTAATGTATTTTTCGATGCAATCCACACCTTCATTGCCAAACTGGCTGTCATACAAACGCTGCACCACATCATAGACATACAGACCATCCTGCGCTTTTGTCGTGGACTTAATATTCCATATGATCAGCTTTTTTCCCAATTCTTTCGCAATCGCCTCCGCAAGCATCGTCTTTCCGGTTCCCGGCTCTCCTTTCACCAGAATCGGCTTTTGCAGCGCCAGTGCAATGTTCACGGTCGCCAGAAGGTCTTCTGCAGCAATATATTCCCTTGTTCCTCTGAATTGTTCCCCCATATCTTTTCCTCCATCACAAAATTGATTCATTCCTGCTTCTTCCTGCCCCCATCAAATGCTTCATGGCTTTTTCCAGACCCGATGCCGTCAGCGGATACATCGGAAAAAGATTTCGTATGATATCGTAAGATGCACTTCCATCACCGATAAATACGTTGCTTTCCTGATCTGTCATCGGATTCAGCCATACCACATTTCGATACCGTTCTTTAAACGCCTTCAGCCAGTCCAATCCACAATACCCTTTATTCTTCTCTGTGACAAACAGCGGATGGTAATTCAATTCCCCCATTTCCATGTAGGCATCCCCGACAAAAATCACCTTATACTGCGGGGAACATCTTTTTAAGACCTCTTCCGTCAACACCTCGTATTCATCTTCCAGTGTCGGTGAGGTATACAGCACTTCATGCGGACAATTGTGAAAATAATAAATGTCAAGGTTTTTGAAATGATTGGACTTGCTCACCGCCTGAAACAGCCTGCTGCAAAGCTGTTGATAAGGAGACATGGTACCGCCGCAGTCCATCAGAAACAAGACCTGAATCTTATTTTTCCTCGGCCTCTGCTCATGTATCTGCAAAAGCCCGCCACGATTACATGTGTCCCGTATCGTTTCATCAATATCCAGTTCCTTTTCATACAGGTTATCAGTGGAATACTTTCTCAGAATACGAAATGCCATCTGATATTGGCGAATCGACAGCACATGATCCTTTCGAAAATCACGAAAGGACCGCCTTCCTGCGACACGGATTGCCCGCTGCTCCTCGCTTCTTCCTTCCACACGGATTCCATTTGGATTGAATCCGGCATTGCCAAACGGAGACACTCCTGCCGTGCCGACATAACGGTACCCTGCATTGTGCTCTTCCTTCTGTTGTTCCAACTGTTCCTTCAACCGCTTTTCAATTTCTTCCTGATCGAAATTTCGCAAAAGGTCTGGGACATCCTCATCCGATTTTATGTTTTCTGAAAGCACGATCGGATGTTCAAGCCATTCCTTCATCTGCTCAGAAATTTCCTCACGCACATCACCGTCTGCATAGAAATATGCATCCTGAAAAAAACGTGCAAATCCCTCGTCAAGCAGATCATATTCCTCTTCCGATTTACAGAGGATGCAGCGACACAAAAAATAAAATCCCTTCATCGTGGAGCCATGCAGTCCCAGTTTTAAAGCCTGCAGCAAATCCAGCCATTTCTGCGTCGAGACCTGCATGCCGCAGTTTCTGAGATAATAGAAAAATTCCAAAAACATGTTTCACGCACCTTCCAAACATATGTTTTTAATTTTTAAAATAATTTGCCTGTAATCTTAGTTTCTTCCAATTAATGTTCTTCCAGCCAGCGCATCGCGGTATAAGCATACACAGCGCTTCCTCCGGCGAGAACATCCTCATCGAATTTGACCATCGGGTGATGCTGTGGATAACAGTAGCCTTTCTGCGGCTGTCCCGCTGCCAGTGCCAGCATAATCGACGGTACTTCCTGGCTGACATAGGCAAAATCTTCCGAGCCCGCTGTCTTGGATGATTTTTCTCCATTACTCATGGCATTCAGCTCTTCCGCAGAAAAGGCACGCCCTTTTCCCATCAATTCCTTCACATACTTTTCTGCGCACACAGCCAACTCTTTGTCATTCACCAGAGTCGGACATCCGCTTCCAAATATCACCTCTGCCTCGGCGCGAAATGCTTTTGCAATTCCCTCTGAAATCTGTATCAGTCTCTCCTTCATAAAGGAGCGGGTATCTTCATCAAACGTGCGCAGACTTCCGCCCATCACAACACTGTCCGGAATGACATTGGCGGCCGTTCCCGCGTTCATTGTTCCGATCGTCAACACTGCCTGATCGCCCATCGCCAGCTCCCGTGCATGAATCTCCTGAAGTGCAATCAGAATATGCGCCGCTGCGTTCAGCGGATCCACGCCTGTATTCGGCATGGAACCATGGCAGCCTTTTCCACGAACGGTAATTTCAAAATAATCTGCCGCCGGAGCGCTAACCCCCGGTGAAGATACAACTACCGTTCCGGCTTCAAACGGCATTCCTGCCATCACATGGATCATCAATGCCGCATCTACCTTCGGATTTTCAAGCAATCCGGAAGCAATCATATCTTTCGATCCCTCAAACGTTTCCTCCGAAGGCTGAAACATCAATTTTACCGTTCCCTGAATTTCATCCTCATGTTGTTTTAACAGCCGTGCCGCTCCAAGCATCATTGTCGTATGCATATCATGCCCGCACGCATGCATCCTTCCGTTTGAACAGGCAAAATCAACATCTGCCTGCTCCTGAATCGGCAGCGCATCCATATCTCCGCGGATCAGAAAAACCTTTCCCGGTTTCTTGCCTCTTGCCAAAGCTACAAGACCTGCCTTTCCACATTCCACAGGTTCATAGCCCATCTCCTGAAGCTCCTTTTTTACAAAAGCAAGCGTATCCTTCAGATCAAATCCTGTCTCTGCATGCGCATGCAGGTATCTTCTGTCTGTCACAAGTGTTTCCTGAAGCTTCGCCGCTTCTTCCCATAATTGTTTTGCATCCATTTGGCAATCCCTCCTTGTGACGTATTATATCACAAACAGCAAAAGATAATCGTATCACTTGTAAAAACTCTTTACAAAAAATAGCATAAACTTGTAAAAAATTTTTCTGTATAGTAGAATAACTCCATAAACAAAATCTGTCAGGAAAGGAACCTACTCATGAAAGTAACCTATATTCACCACAGCTGTTTTCTGGCCGAAACCACTCGCTGCTATTATCTTTTCGATTATTTTAAGGGCACTCTGCCTGTTCTGGACACGCAGAAACCCATTCTGGTACTGGCAAGCCACAAACACCAGGATCATTATCATCCCGTCGTATTTTCTTTGTTAAAAGAAATGGGTATGCAGAAAATTTATGCTGTCTTATCTAAGGACATCTCTTCCAAAACAGTGCCGACGGATATTCCCTGCACGGTTGTATCCGCCTGCAAGAGTTACGAACTGCCGCTGGGACAAAAGCTGATTACCTATCGTTCTACCGATCAGGGCGT
>JALFVM010000150.1 GCA_022787145.1 Lachnospiraceae bacterium
CACTTTTCTTAGCTTTCTTCTTTTTTTTGCCATCTGTTTTTTCCATGGGAATCACACCCAGGGTACTCAGTCCCAGATAATGTTCCACATCTTCCGATACTTTGATAGTATCATTGGACAGATACTGGATCAGAATGATCACGACAGCAAGAAAACATCCCAACACACCTGCAAGCAATCCATTCTTTGACACACTGGGGCTGCATTTTTGATCCGGGATATTGGCAGTGTCCACCACATTGACAGCTTCAATATTCATAACCGATTTGATATGCTCTGCTGCCGTATCCCGTACGGCATTCGCCATATCTCGGGCAGCATAAGGATCCTCATCGGTAACTTTTATCGTGATGATACGGGTATCTGAAGTTGTACCTACCTCTATCTTATTAATCAGTTGATCATATTTTAAATCCAGCCGCAGATTCGCAATCACCGATTCTGCCACTGTACGGCTTGTGATCAGTTCCGCATAGTCTTTTGTCAGCAAAGTACTTGTCTGAAGATCGCTGTTCGTCACAGTATCACTGTTTTGCTGTGCCAGCACATACATTTTAGTAACCGACTGATACTTCGGAGTAATAAAAAGTTTTGTACCGATAATTGCCAGAAAAGCAAAGATCATACCGGACAAAATAATAATCCCCAATTTACTCACCAATAACCTGAATACTTCAACCAGATCAATTTCAATCTCATCGTCTCTCTGTTGATTTGTTTCCATCTCTTCCTCCCTCTATCTGCTTTCTGTGATCAGGCTTTTCGGATTATCCATCAGTACCTTTTTTGCATAATCCCCACCCATCATTTTTTCTATATATTCTGCACATTTTCCCATACATGGCTTTCGATCTTCCATATTATGGGCATCATCGCCTACAAAATGCAGCAAATCCTTTTTCATCATTTTTTTACAAAAACGCTTCATTCCGAATCCGTCTTTTCCCATAATGCTTCGGGCATTTAACTGTATGTATACTCCCATATCTGTAAGCTGCTCTATAACCTCAAACTTGTTGTACAATGCATGATACCTCTCCGCATGAGCAATGATCGGATCATATCCACTGCTTAGCAATGTATAACATCTTTCCTGAATAAATGATAATTCCGATAACTCGGAAAATTCGGTTAGTACACAACGACTGTTTCCCATTGCAAATTGGTTGTTTTCATAAAGAAGATTTACCATATCCATATTTGCATGAAATTCGCAGCCGAGAATAATCTGAAGATCCTTCCATCTTTTTGATGCTTCTTTCTTTACCAGTTCATATTGTTTTGTAATCTGGTTTCCAAAACATTCAAACATGCCTCTTCGGTAATGGGGTGTAGCAAAGATGGTTCTTACACCGTCCTGATATTCCAGCTCCAACATTCTTAATGTTTCTTCCAGATTGTCGGCACCGTCATCCACTCCTGGTAAAATATGGGTATGTACATTAATTAACCCCGTCATGATTTCCTCCTGACCACTATTCGACTTATTTCCTAGTAACTATATCACTTTTTGAACCTTAAGGCAATATTTTATCCCCTTTTAGTTCATTTTTATTAGAATGGTCAAACTATATGATATTGAAATACGATTCTTACATTATTTTTTACAAACTCATAAAAGGAGGAATTGCCCATGACGCAATCACAGGAAATCGGCTCACGCATGAAAAAGCAGCGGGAACTTCTCGGCTTAACCCGGGAACAGCTTGCTGAAAAACTCGACATCACCCCACGCTTCTGTTACGATCTTGAACTGGGTTTAAAAGGAATGTCTGTTTCAACTCTCTCCAAACTAAGTGAAACCCTGAATATCACAGCTGATTATCTTCTGTTTGGAGAAAACGGTGAAGAACAGGGATTAGCAGAAGGTATCTCTCTCCTGAGAACTTGTCCTGTACAAAAACGTTCCTATCTCAACCGTATCATCAGCGAATATAATCGTGCTCTGAAGGATTGATCATGATGAGCTATACTCTTATTTCCAAATAAGCAGCTATTTGTAAATAAACGTAAAAAACAGGATACCCACTTGCCACATGGATATCCTGTTTCTTTTATAGATTTATTCT
>JALFVM010000180.1 GCA_022787145.1 Lachnospiraceae bacterium
TCTTCGTTCACGTCAAAACAAAGATATACATAATCCAGGTTGTGATACCGGAAACTTTCGTTATGCATCATTGGTGAAATACTGTGTGCCACAGGGCTGCCGAGAAGGGCGGTAAGTCCCGTATGGCCGGTAATTGGTATACTCATACGTGTCTCCTTTGCTGAAAAATTTCATTGTTTTTTATTTTATGATTACGAATGCGGGGCAGGATTGTGGAAGTGCGTAGCACGAAACAATCCGTAATCAAGGTTTTGACACCTAAATCATTTTATTCCACGAAGAAAGCAATGTCAATAAATCCCTGTGTCTGTTTGCGAAAACTGTCAGTCAAAAAAGAATCCTGTCAAAATGTTCTTTTGGTGTATCTTACTGTTTTTGACAAATTAAATGGGTGTTGTCTTTTATAATTAAATCTGCTTACCAAAGGACGAAATCAACAGGTGCGAGGTGGCAGTATGTATTATGAAGTATATCTGGACGCAGTGTTCGTTACAAATTTTATTATGGATTTTGTTCTGCTGCGTCTGCTGATGCATATATTTCGATACGAAAGCACATGGCCGCGTCTGATTCTGGGTGCGGCAATCGGCGCTGCAGGTTCCTGTTTGATTTTATTAATACCCACAGAACATTTTTTTCCCGCAGTGATTTTGCTGCATGGTGTGTCAGCCGTTTTCATGGTGAAAGTGGGCTGTCGCGTCAGGACAAAAAGTATGCTGATTCAGTCGGTAACAGCACTTTATTTTACCGCATTTTTATGCGGAGGTTTTTGGGAGATTCTCTCTGCTGGAAGCAAAGTTACCTCGAAAACTTTTTTTCTGTTTGCCGCTGTTACGTATGCAGTCCTAAACTGTGCGGCGCTGTTGAGGGATTACTGGGAAATGAGAACTGGAAATCTTTATAAGGTACATATCAGTTATCAGGGGAAAGTACTTTTTATAAAGGGTTTTTATGATACAGGAAATCAGCTTATGGATTTGGGGAGTAAAAAGCCGGTTTCCATTGCCTCCTGGAGCCTTCTGGAGCAATTGCTTCCACAGCAGATTTGTTGGAGTCTTCAGGAATATCAAAAAGGCATGGAAGAACATAGTGAGGGGGAATGGAGGAAACTGAAACCTCATTTTCTAACCTTTCAAAGTGTGGGAAATCCTTCGGGGCTGGTCATTGCTGTGACGCTGGATGAAATGTGCATTCACGGAGAGCATCGTATGGTATGGATTCATCAGCCGGTCATAGCAATACCACAGGAAGAATTTCTGGCGAAAAAAGACTACCAGATTATTTTGAACGCGAATTTATTAGATGATTAGGGCTTTTGGCCCGGACAGGAGGTATGAGAGATGAGTGTAAATGCAGCAGTGAACCGCTATCCGGTACAGATGGTTCCCAAATGGTCCAGTGTGGTGATTTCACGCGGACAGGAAATTTATTATATAGGAGGGGCAGATGTGCTTCCGGCACCGCTTGAACCGGCGAAAGAGGAGGAAATGCTCAGCCAGTTTGGGACAGAGAATGAGGAAAGTGCAAGGTCTACTTTAATTGAACATAATTTGAGACTTGTGGTGTACATTGCAAAGAAATTTGACAATACGGGTGTGGGAGTGGAGGATTTGATTTCCATCGGAACGATTGGGCTGATTAAGGCAATCAATACGTTCAACCCTGATAAAAAAATAAAACTTGCCACATATGCATCACGATGCATTGAAAATGAAATTCTGATGTATTTGAGAAGAAACAATAAAACACGCATGGAAGTGTCAATCGATGAGCCGTTGAATGTGGACTGGGATGGAAATGAACTGCTGTTGTCAGATATTCTCGGGACAGATGAAGATGTGATTTATAAAGGAATCGAGCATGAGGTGGAGTGTCGGCTTCTTGGAAAAGCCATCAGTAAGTTGAGCAAAAGAGAGCAGACGATTGTGATGCTGCGGTTTGGTCTGAAGTCTCCGGATGGGCGTGAGAAAACGCAGAAAGAGGTGGCAGATCTGCTTGGCATTTCTCAGTCGTATATTTCCAGGCTTGAGAAGCGGATTATGAAAAGATTAAAAAAAGAAATCGTGCGATATGAATAAATGCTTGCACTATTTTCTCCCAGGTAGTATCTTATTGAGTAGAGACTATTTGGGAGTTTTTCTGATTTTTTGCCGAAAAACGTCTATTGTCTTAGTGAAAAATACAAGAGGTGAAAAAATGCTTCAATTAAAGAACATATCCTTTGAGGTACAGGATGAGAGTGAAAAAGGAACCAAAGGAATCTTGAAGGACATTAGTCTGACCATTGAGGATCAGAAATTTATTGTAATCACAGGCCCAAACGGCGGTGGAAAATCGACTCTTGCAAAAATCATTGCAGGTATTGAGAAACCGACATCCGGGCAGATTTTACTGGATGGAAAAGATATCACAGATCTGGGAATTACAGAGCGTGCGAAGGAAGGAATCAGCTTTGCTTTTCAGCAGCCGGTGCGATTCAAAGGAATTACGGTAAGAGACCTGATCAATATGGCGTTCGGTGAAAAACTGAATACAGCGCAGGCATGTAAATATCTGGCTGAAGTGGGCTTGTGTGCAAGAGATTATATTGACCGTGAAGTAAATGCCAGCCTTTCCGGCGGCGAGCTGAAGAGAATTGAAATTGCCACTGTTTTAGCCAGAGGAACGAAGCTTTCTGTTTTTGATGAGCCGGAGGCAGGAATTGATCTGTGGAGCTTCCATAATCTGATTAAAGTGTTTGAGAAGCTGCATGACCAGACAAATGGTTCGATTGTGATCATTTCTCATCAGGAGAGAATTCTGAATATTGCAGACAAGATTGTTGTCATTGCAGATGGAAGTGTTGTGCAGACTGGTAAAAAGGATGAGATTTTGCCGGAACTTCTGAGCGGAACTGGCGGATGTAAATATTATGATGAGGAGGGGAAATAAATGGATGCAGTTGAACAGAAAATTCTGGAAGAAGTAGCAGGAATCCATGAGATTCCCACCGGAGCCTACAATATTCGTTCCAACGGAAAAAGCATCGGAAGAAATTCCAGTGCAAACATTGATATCATTCCGAAGGAAGGCAAGCCGGGTATTGAGGTTCACATCAAACCGGGAACAAAGAATGAAAGCGTTCATATTCCGGTTATTTTAAGTCAGACGGGTCTGACAGAAGTTGTTTATAACGACTTTTATATTGGAGAAGACTGTGATGTTACCATTGTAGCCGGCTGCGGCATTCACAACTGTGGCAATCAGGATTCTGAGCATGATGGAATTCATACATTTTTCATCGGAAAAAATGCGAAAGTAAAATACATTGAAAAACATTATGGGGAGGGAGACGGCAACGGTGCCCGTATTTTGAATCCTGTAACAGATGTGCATATTGAAGAGGGCGGTGTGATGGAGATGGATACCGTTCAGATCAAAGGCGTGGATTCGACGAAACGTGTGACAAAAGCAGTGCTGGCAGACAATGCGTCGATTACCGTACGCGAGAAGCTGATGACACATGGAAATCAGTTTGCGGAGACGGAATTTGCAGTGGACATGAACGGAGAAAACTGCAGTGCAAACATTATTTCCCGTTCCGTTGCAAAAGAGCATTCCCGACAGATTTTTAAATCAGAGATTAATGGAAACAACAAATGTGCAGGTCATTCCGAGTGTGACGCGATTATTATGGATGAGGCAAGTGTCAGCGCGATTCCGGAGATTACAGCCAATCATCTGGAGGCAAGTCTGATTCATGAGGCTGCCATTGGAAAAATTGCGGGCGATCAGCTGATCAAACTGATGACACTGGGATTGTCTGAGAAAGAAGCAGAAGAGCACATTGTCAATGGATTCCTGAAATAGGAGAGATACAGATGAAGGAAACTTTAATTATTCTTGGAACTGGAAATGCAACAGTAACAAAATGTTACAATACCTGTTTTGCGATTCAAAAAGGTGAGGAATATTTTCTGGTAGATACGGGTGGCGGAAATGGAATTCTGGCACAGCTGGAGAAAGCTGAGATTCCAATGGAAAACATTCACAATATTTTTATCAGCCATGAGCATACCGATCATCTGCTTGGACTCGTCTGGCTGATTCGCATGATTGCCACGAGAATGAAAAACGGAAAATATGAAGGAAATCTGGATATTTACTGTCATAAAGAACTGGAAGAGACCATTATGACGATTGTACATCTGACGGTACAGGCGAAGTTCTATAAGATGATTGGTGAGCGTATTTTCTTCCACACGGTGGACGATGGCGAGACGAAGAATATTATGGGATATGATTTGACGTTTTTTGATATCCGTTCCACAAAAGCAAAACAGTTCGGATTTACGACGACGCTGGAAAATGGAAAGAAATTTACTTTTATCGGTGATGAGAATTTTCAGGAGCATGAAGCTCCTTATGTGGAAGGTACTGACTGGTTTCTTCACGAGGCGTTTTGCCTGTATGCGCAGAGAGACACTTTCAAACCGTATGAGAAGCATCATGCTACCGTAAAAGAGGCATGTGAAGTGGGCGAGCGTTTTGGCGTGAAAAATCTTCTGCTTTACCATACAGAGGATAAAAACATTGCAAGGCGTAAGGAATTGTACACTGCAGAAGGCAGCGAATATTATCACGGCAATCTGCTGATTCCGGATGATCTGGAGAGAATAGAATTGTAGGTTTGTTACGTCAATACAAAAAAACTTTGAAACATTAGAATTGACACACATTGTAAGAAAAACCCCCTGTGGCTATAATAAAGACATCAAAAATCTTGAATATAACCACAGGGGGTATTGTATTATGAAAATTGTATTTGCACCAGATTCTTTTAAGGGAACGTTATCTGCAGACAGAATCTGCGAACTGCTTGAGGAAAAGGCAAAATTAATCTTTCCCGGATGCGAGACAATTGGAATTCCTGTTTCTGACGGAGGAGAGGGAGCGACTGATGTCGTGGTATCTGCTACAAAGGGAACATTTTGTGAAGTGACAGCAAGAGGACCGCTCGGTGAGCCTGTCTGTGCAAAGTATGGTATTTTCCGTGAAAATCATGCCATGATTGAGATGGCAGCGGCTTCCGGTCTGCCGTTGGTTCCACGTGATAAACTGGATATTCGTCATGCCAGCACGTATGGAACGGGAGAAATGATTGTGGATGCCTTGAATCAGGGAATTCGTAAATTCTGTATTGCCATTGGCGGAAGTGCGACCAACGATGGAGGAATCGGCTGTGCAGCAGCGCTTGGCGTAAAATTTCTGGATGAGAAGGGAGAGGAACTGGAGTCTCTTCCTGTAAATCTTCATAAGATTGCATCGATTGATATGAGTGGTCTGCATCCACAGGTAAAAGAATCGGAGTTTGTGGTCATGTGTGATGTGACAAATCCGCTTCTTGGTGAGACGGGAGCTACCTACATCTTCGGACCTCAGAAGGGAGCCGATGAAGAGGATAAAAAATTCCTGGAGGCAGGAATGGAAAATTATGCGAAGGTTCTGGAAAAGACGTTTGGCAAGGACATTGCTTCGGTGCCGGGAGCCGGTGCAGCCGGTGGACTTGGTGCTGGTCTGATGGCATTTGTGAACGCCAGACTGAACCGTGGTATTGAGACGATTCTTGATATTCTGAACTTTGATCAGGTGATTGAAGGTGCGAATCTGGTGGTGACTGGAGAGGGCATGATGGATTATCAATCTGTATATGGAAAGGTTCCTTTCGGTGTGGGCTCTGCGGCAAAGAAGCAGAATATTCCATGTGTTGCGATTGTGGGAGGCATGGGAAGAGATGCTGCCGACATTTATGAATACGGTGTGGATTCCATCATCACGACGATCAACGGTGCGATGCCGATTGAAAAAGCACTGGAAAATGCAGAAGAGCTGTTCTCCAATGCGGCAGAGAGACTGTTCCGTATGGTGCGTGTGGGAATGCAGATTCGAAAATAAAAGAAAAAGAAATGTGAAAACAGGAGGCTGTCTGACAGTCTTCTGTTTTTTCATAAAAAATCATGAGATGTTCACAGGTATTTTAAAGTTCATTTTAAGTTATGCTTTTATACTGAACCGTAAAATTAGAAGTAATGGTTTGGAAGGAGCAGGAAGATGGCAGAAAAACAAAAAAGGAAAAAGAGGTTTCGCAGGAAGAAGGTCATCATTGCAGCTGGTGGCGTGATCATTGCAGCCGGTGTGGCAGGAGGAGTTTTTCTGTATACAGGAAAAAATAAGATGCCGCAGATGCCGCAGCAGAAATCTTCTCAGGCAACGGTTGCGCGCGGAGAAATTTCCAATACGATTGTGGGAACAGGAAACCTGGAGTGTGATACTGCAGTTTCACAGAAGATTCCGTCCGGCATTACGGTAGAAGAAGTAAACGTAGAAAGTGGTGATCTGGTAAAGAAAGGGCAGACGCTGGCAACGGTCAGTCATCTTTCTGTTCTGACGGCCATGGCAGATACACAGGAGAGTATCGACAGTCTGGAGGAACAAATTGAAAATTATGAGGATGGCACAGATGAGGATTCCACAGAATTGGAATATGAAATCATGCTGGCAAAGAAAGAAGCACTTGAGGCGACGATGGAAAAACTGGAAGCTCTTGAGGAAGACGGAAGGATTAAGGCAGAATATGCGGGAACGGTGCAAAACGTTTATGTATCGGCGGGAAGTGATGAGACGAATGCCAGTGCTTCCTCTTCTTCCGGCAGTGGTATGACGGCTACGGGAACGTCTTATATGGCAGAGGGTTTCGCAGTAGAAGTTTCAGAGCAAAACGAAGAGACCTCACAAGTCGATGCGGTAACCGCGCAAGAGCTGGAACAGTACATCGCTCTCAGCGAAGAGGAAGAAAGTATCGAAGAAACAAAGCTGCAGTTTTCGATTTTGCCTTCTGGAACCAGCTGTGCAGGGACACTGGTGTTGGAGACGCCAAAGGTTGGAAACATACCGCAGAGCCAGATTGTGACATCTGACGGTACATATTCCGGAAGCATCGTCTGGAATATGGATCAGGAAGTGTTCCAGAATGGAATTGTCTATCAGGCACGGGTAACACTGAATGCTGCAGAGGAATATTACTTTTCTATGGACAGTGTACAGCAGCTTTCTGTGGGAATTATGTCAGGACTTTCCATTGCGGATGAAGGAAAAACATTAAGCTTTCAGATTACATTTCCGGAAACAGAACAAAAAACGTCCGAGGAAACGAACCGGCAGGAGCAGGCAGGTGTAGAAACGGAGGACGAGAAAACAGAGAACAATGTAGAAAATGAATCTGAGAAGGATGAAAATACTTTAGAAAATCAGACAAATCCATCCAATCAAAATCAGAACACAAATACAGCACAACAAAGTTCTTCCGATGCTGCGCAAAGCCAATCTTCACAAAATCAGTCAACGCAAAGCCAGTCTACACAGGCGTCGTCTTCTGTGACAGCGGAAGATTCTTCGGAAAGCAGCAAAAGTAACACGGACACCAGTTCCAGCTTGCAGTACAGCACGGATACGACAGCATTTACTATTTCTGGTAATGAGAAAGTGATTTTGTCTGTGAATGTGGATGAGTTGGATATCAATTCCGTGTCGGAAGGTCAGCAGGCAGAAATTACCTTTGATGCCATTGAGGATGAGACATTTACGGGAACTGTGACGAATATTGATCAGGAGGCTTCTGCCAGCAATGGTGTCGCAAAATATGGAGTTGATATTACGCTGGAAAAAGAGGAGCAGATGAAAGTAGGAATGAATGCTTCGGCAACGATTGTGATTGAGGAAAAGAAAGATGTACTCACGATTCCTGTAAATGCGCTGCAGGAGAGGAAAAATGAAGTGTTCGTTTATACCAGTCAGAGTGAGGATGGAAGTTTATCCGGAGAGAAAACAGTGAAGACAGGACTCTCAGATGGAGAAAATGTTGAGATTACAGAAGGCCTTTCTGAGGGAGATACGATATATTATCAGAAGACCGGAAATACCAGCTCCAGTAACAACAGTCAGATGGGAATGCCGGGCGGCGATATGCAGATGCCGGGAGGCAGTGGTTCTGGTATGGGCGATAGAGGAAAGTTTCAGAAACAGGGATCTATGAGTGGAAGCCAGGGTGCTCCACCGTCTATGTAAGGAGACAGAGATGATTCAGTTAAAAGAAGTATCAAAAATTTATACGATTGGTGATGAATGTGTGTATGCCCTGGATCATGCCTCCATGCAGATCAAAGAGGGAGAGTTCGTCAGCATCATAGGACCTTCCGGAAGTGGAAAATCGACGATGATGAATATTATCGGATGTCTGGATACGGCAGACGAAGGAGAGTATATTCTGGATGGAATTTCGATTGAGCAGTATTCCGAGACAGAGCTTGCCAGAATCCGAAACAAAAAAATCGGATTTATTTTTCAGAATTTTAATCTTCTTCCCAAGCTCACAGCAGAAGAAAATGTAGAACTTCCTTTGATCTATCAGAGGATAAAGACTTCAGAACGAAGAAAACGTGTGCGCGAGGCTCTGGAGAAAGTGGAATTGTCTCACAGAATGCATCATTGTCCGACGGAACTGTCGGGCGGTCAGCAGCAGCGAGTCGCGATTGCCAGAGCACTCGTGACAGCCCCGTCCTTATTTCTGGCGGATGAGCCGACCGGAAATCTGGACTCGAAAACAGGTGTGGAAATCATGAAGCTGTTTCATGAACTGCATGAAATGGGAAATACCATCGTGCTGATTACACATGACAATGGAGTGGCAGATGAGGCAGAACGAAAAATACGAATCCATGACGGGAAAGTGAAAGAGGTGACGGTATGATCGTGCAGACCTGGAAGATGTCGTGGGCGGCTGTCTGTGCCAATAAATTGAGAACGTTTTTAACGATGCTTGGGATTATCATCGGTGTGAGTGCGCTGATTGTGCTGGTCTCTATTGCAGATGGAGCCACCACATCCGTGTCGGATCAGATTTCTGCCATGGGTTCTAATTATCTGACCGTACAGATTTCCGATGATAAGGAAAATCCGCTGCGTCTGGAAGAGCTTTCTCAGTTATTTGAGGACGATGCCATTGAAGCGGCGGCTCCCTTTGGAAATACAAGTGTAACTGCAAAAAGCGGATATACGAGTGAATCTATGCGCATCACAGGCACGACGGGAAGCTATTTTGACATTATGGATCTGGAACTGTCCTACGGGCGAACCATCAAACAGACGGATGTGGAAAATAACTCCTGTGTTCTTATTATTTCTTCCGACACGGCTATAGAGTTTTTCGGCCGTGCCGATGCGGTTGGCGAGTCGTTATCCTTGAATGGTCGGCCGTTTCTGGTGGTTGGCGTTCTCTCAGAAGATAATTCATCTCTGACTTCGGGACAGTCTCTGATGCAGAGCAGCTCCGATGATTCAGAGACAACGACGGTGACTTTGGAAGGTTATATTCCATATTCCGCATTTATTCGAATTTCAGACAGTGCGCTGGATATCACGCGTTTTTATGCATCTTCTTCGGACGAAGAGTCCATGGATGAGGCGGAAAATGCGATGGAACAGATTATGCTTGGCCGTTTTGGTCAGGATGAGGATGCTTTTTCGATTCAGAATCAGTCGGAGATTATGGAAGCGATGATCAGTGTGAATGATACGATGTCGCTGATGCTTGGCGGAATTGCAGCCATCTCTCTTCTGGTAGGCGGAATTGGAATTATGAATATCATGCTGGTATCGGTAACGGAGAGAACAAGAGAAATCGGAATCCGCAAGGCAATCGGAGCAAGCAGGGGAAGTATTATGATGCAGTTTTTGATGGAAGCCCTGCTGGTAAGTATGATGGGGTGTTTGATTGGAATTGCAGCGTCCTTTGGCATCCTGAAAATAGCCGGGAAAGTGATGGGAGATTCCATGAACTTTCAGATGGATATGCAGGTGATGTGGATTTCTGTTGGATTTTCTCTTCTGATCGGTCTGATTTTTGGCTTATATCCTGCTAACAAAGCGGCAAGAAAAAAACCGATTGACGCATTGCGCTTTTCTGGATGATAATAGAGAAAAAATGACTGGAGGGATGAGAGATGCGTCTGCTTTTGGCGGAGGATGAAAGGGAACTGTCGAATGCACTGGCTGCAATCTTGAAGCATAATCATTATTCTGTGGATACGGTGGCAAATGGTGAGGATGCACTTGCCTATCTGGATGCAAAAAATTACGATGCATTGATTTTGGACTGGATGATGCCGAAGATGGATGGGATCACAGTGCTCAGAAAACTAAGAGAAATGGGGAATTCGATTCCCGTTCTGTTTCTGACGGCCAAATCAGAAGTGGATGACCGTGTCATGGGTCTGGATGCGGGGGCGGATGATTATCTGACGAAACCTTTTGCTGCAAAAGAGCTGCTTGCCCGAATTCGTGCGATCACACGAAGACAGACGGAAATGCTGGATACAGTATTGACGTTTGGGAATATTACGCTCAATCGTGCAGCGTTTGAGCTTGCGTCACCGTTTGGACAAATACGTCTTCCAAACAAAGAATATCAGATGATGGAAATGCTGATGATGAATTCCGGACAGCTCATATCTACAGAACGGTTTATGGAAAAAATATGGGGATATGACAGTGAGGCGGAGATCAATGTGGTCTGGGTCTATCTCTCCTATCTGAGGAAAAAACTGGTATCTTTGCAGGCAAATGTGCAGATCAAAGCAACCAGAAATCAGGGATATTCACTGGAGATTATACCATGATAAAATCATTGCGAAAGAACTTTATACTGGTGGCCATGGGCTCTACGTTTGTAGTGCTTATGGCCATTATGGGGATTATGCTGCTGTCGAATTATTTTAAAACTATGGAAAGAGCAGACCAGCTTCTTCATATGCTGGCGGAAAATGAAGGGGAATTTCCAAGGGAACTGGAGAACATGCGTAAACTGGATGAAGAGGAACCCATACCAATGAGGAGAAAAAATGACAGGCCAAAGGACTGGACAGAGGAAACTCCCTATGAGACACGCTTTTTTTCCGTTTTACTGGATGAAAATCAGACTGTGACAGAGACGAAGCTTGGAAATATTGCGGCAGTGGAGCAGACGGACGCGCAGAAATACGCGCGGGACATTGTGCAGTCCGGCAAAAAGAAAGGGATGTATGACTGCTACCGCTATTATGTGGATAAGACGGATGACGGGTATCGGGTGCTTTTCGTAGACTGTTCCAGAGATTTAAAGAGTTATCGAAATCTTGTAATGACTACGGTATCGGTATCCCTTTTGGGGCTTGTGCTCGTTTTGGTTCTTGTTGTGATTTTTTCCAGACTGGTCTTTAAGCCTGTGGAGGAAAGTGATCGAAAACAAAAGCAGTTTATTACCGATGCCAGCCATGAACTGAAAACTCCGCTGACGATTATTGATGCAAATACAGAAGTATTGGAAATGCTGAATGGAGAAAATGAATGGACACAGAGTACCAGAAAGCAGGTAAAACGCCTTGCAGATCTGACACAGCAGATGGTCACACTGTCGAGAATGGATGAGGGAAAGAATACTGGCAACATGGAATTGTTTTGTCTGTCAGATGCAATTGCAGATGCAGCAGAACCGTTTTTTACTGTGGCGGAGGCAAGAGGGAAAGAGTTGTCTGTTGATATCGAAGAAGGACTGATCTTGAACGGAGATGAGGCGCAGATTTGTCAGTTGGTTTCGCTTCTTTTGGATAATGCAGTGAAGTATTCAGAGAAAAACGGAAAAATCTGGCTTTCATTAAAGAAAAAAAGTAAAAAATCAGTGTTGGAGGTCAAAAATACGGTGGAACAGATGCAGCAGGGGAAGCAGGATGTTTTGTTTGAACGGTTTTACAGAACGGATGAATCCAGAAATTCTGCGACGGGAGGTTCCGGAATCGGCTTGTCGATTGCCAAGGCAATCGTAGAACTTCACAAGGGAAAAATCAAAGCGGTCAGCGAGGATGGAAAGTCTCTTCGCATCACTGCTTCGTTTTAACTTAGAAAAAACCGAAATTTCACGTTTTTCTCCTTGCATTTGGTATTTTCCCATGCTATAATCATAGCGTTGCAAAAAAATAAGCACGCATAAGGATTCCAACGGCGGTGCTCTATGAGTTCCGGAAGAATGAGACTTATGCGGAAGCAAACAACCAAAAGGAGATTAAGAAACATGAGCGTAATTTCAATGAAACAACTTTTAGAAGCAGGTGTTCACTTCGGACATCAGACACGCAGATGGAACCCTAAAATGGCTCCATACATCTACACAGAGAGAAATGGTATCTACATCATCGACCTTCAGCAGTCTGTAGGCATGGTTGACGATGCATACAAAGCAGTGTCTGATATCGTTGCAGATGGCGGTACAATCCTGTTCGTTGGTACTAAGAAACAGGCACAGGACGCAATCAAGACAGAAGCTGAGCGTTGTGGAATGTTCTATGTAAATGAGAGATGGTTAGGCGGTATGCTGACCAACTTCAAAACAATCCAGAGCCGTATCGCAAGACTGAAAGACATCGAGAGAATGGAAGAGGACGGAACATTCGAAGTGCTTCCTAAGAAAGAAGTTATTGAGTTAAAGAAAGAGCAGGCAAAACTGGAGAAGAACCTGGGTGGTATCAAAGAGATGAAGAGAATCCCGGACGCTATTTTCGTAGTAGATCCTAAGAAAGAAAGAATCTGTATCCAGGAAGCTCATACATTAGGTATTCCGCTGATCGGTATCTGTGATACAAACTGTGACCCAGAAGAACTGGATTACGTAATTCCGGGTAACGATGACGCTATCCGTGCCGTTAAATTAATCGTTTCCAAAATGGCAGACGCTGTTATCGAGGCTAACCAGGGTGCAACAGCAGAAGAAGATGCTGCTCCTGTAGTAGATGAGGCTGAGTTTGCAGAGGAAGCTCCTGTAGAAGAGTAATTTGAATCACAAATTTCGATAATTGGAGGAAGATAAAATGGCTATTACAGCAGCAATGGTAAAAGAATTAAGAGAGATGACTGGTGCAGGTATGATGGACTGCAAAAAAGCTCTTACAAAAACGGATGGAGATATGGACGCAGCAGTTGAGTTCCTGAGAGAGAACGGACTGGCAAAAGCTGTGAAAAAAGCTGGCCGTATAGCTGCAGAAGGTCTTTGCAAAGTTATGGTTACAGACGATGCTAAGAGCGCAGTTGTTGTTGAAGTAAATGCTGAGACAGACTTCGTTGCTAAGAATGAGAAATTCCAGGGATACGTTGCACAGGTTGCTGAGCAGGCTCTGGAGACAAGCGCTGCAGACATCGACGCTTTCCTGGCTGAGCCATGGAAATTCGATACAAGCGTTACTGTAAAAGAAGCTCTGGCTGGACAGATTGCTGTTATCGGTGAGAACATGAACATCAGAAGATTCCAGCAGGTGAAAGAGGAGAACGGTTTCGTTGCTTCTTACACACACATGGGTGGAAAAATCGGCGTTTTAGTTGACGTTGAGACTGATGTTGTAAACGATGCAGTAAAAGAGATGGCTAAGAACGTAGCTATGCAGATCGCAGCTCTGAAACCTCAGTACACAAGCCGCGATGAAGTAGATGCAAACTACATCGAACATGAGAAAGAGATCCTTCTTGCTCAGATTAAAAACGATCCGAAAGAGTCCCAGAAACCTGAGAAAGTAATCCAGGGAATGATCAACGGACGTATCAACAAAGAGCTCAAAGAGATTTGCCTGATGGATCAGGTATACGTAAAGGCAGAAGACGGAAAACAGTCTGTAGCAAAATACGTAGAGCAGGTTGCTAAAGAGAACGGTGCAAAAATCACTGTAAAAGGATTCGTTCGTTTCGAGACTGGTGACGGAATCGAGAAGAAAGAGGAAGATTTTGCAGCAGAAGTTGCAAAACAGATGGGAATGTAATCCCGATTTTGCAAATCTTAAATAAGAACCTTAAAACCCTTGGAAATCCAGTATTTTCAAGGGTTTTTCCTTTCTAGGGCACTTCATATATTGCATTATAAATTCATGTAACTTTTTAGGTGATTTTTCGTAATTCGTTCGTCAGTGTTTTCGTAATGATCCTGTACGAACTTCTTAACGCAAACTTCGCATGATTTTTAAGAAAAATGTGGCGATTTCGGTAGCTATCTATAATGCGATTTATAATGCAACTTTTCATTTTCGTAATCTTCGTAAAAAATCCACTATTATTTCTTACTATTTTTCCTTCCTGATACCGGAAAGGAATGAATATGGCAAAAATTATATCAGTAGTAAACCAGAAAGGCGGAACTGGAAAATCCGCATGTGCAGCAAATCTTGGTGTAGGGTTGGCTCTTATGAATAAGAAGGTGTTAGTCGTGGATGCTGATCCTCAGTCAGATGTGTCTGCTGGATTTGGATTCCGTGACTGCGATAATAGTAATGAAACATTAACAACGCTGATGGAAATGGTGTTGAATGATGAAGATATTCCGGAAGACTGCTTTATCCAGCATACAGAGGAAGATATTGATATTATCTGTTCCAATATTGGATTGGCAGGAACAGAAGTACAGCTTGTGAATGCAATGAGCCGTGAGTTTGTCCTGAAACAGATATTAAACAGGGTAAAAGACAGGTACGATACAGTTTTGATAGATTGTATGCCATCTTTGGGTATGATCACCATCAATGCCCTGGCAGCGTCGGACGAAGTGTTGATTCCAGTAGAAGCATCCTATCTTCCAATCAAGGGATTGCAGCAGCTCTTGAAGACAATCGGAAAAGTCAGAAGACAGATTAACCCGAAACTGCAGATTGCCGGTATCCTTTTCAGTATGGTGGATGTCCATACAAATGATGCCAGAAACAACATGGAATTGCTTCATAATGCCTATGGAAATCAGATTCATGTGTTTGACAATTATATTCCATTTTCTGTCAGGATGAAAGAAGCGGTCAGAGAGGGACAGAGTATTTTTAAATACGAACCAAAAGGTAAAGTTGCGAAAGCATATATGAGTTTTACGGAGGAGGTTCTTGAACATGGCAGGTAAAAAGAAATCAACGCCAATCCCGTTACAGTCATTAGATGCCCTGTTCGGAAC
>JALFVM010000187.1 GCA_022787145.1 Lachnospiraceae bacterium
AGCTACGGCGGAGCTGATCTGCAGCTTCTTGGTCTCGGTCATAACGGCCATATTGGTTTCAATGAGCCGGCTGATGAATTTCCAAATTTCACACATTGTGTAGACCTTACCGAGAGCACAATCAAGGCCAATGCCCGCTTCTTTGAAAAAATTGAAGATGTTCCTACACAGGCTTATACCATGGGTATCGGAACAATCATGAGAGCAAAGCGAATTCTTCTGATTGCCAGCAGAGCTGACAAGGCAGAAGCTGTAAAGAAAGCGCTTCAGGGTCCGGTTATGCCGCAGATGCCGGCTTCCATCCTGCAGCTGCACCCGGATGTTACTGTAGTTCTTGACGAGGCAGCTGCTTCTCTTCTGTAAGCCACACAAAGGTGGATAATCAATCCACATAGAAAAATGCCATATAGAACATAACGATACCAATCAGCAAAATCACTGCTCCCATCACAGAGCGAAGGGTTTTGCTGATTTTTTCATATTTGGGATCATACATCCATTTCTGTACCACACTGTAACTTGTTCCGGCTGCCACCAGAAGAATACTGTGTCCAACCGCAAACATAGCCAGCAGGAAAATTCCCCACAAAGTATTGCCGGACTGTGCCGCCATTGCAAGCAGCGCGATCATCACCGGCGTAGAACAATGGGAAGAGATTGCTCCGCTCAGCATTCCTGCCAGCAGTGCTCCAAGGTATCCTCTCTTGCTCACTTTGGGACCGCAGTGACATTTTCCTTCATTTTCCTCACAATTCGTGGGATGTTCATGTTCATGCTCATGATGGTGGCGATGGTCATGACATTCACATCCATGTTCCGGATGCTCTTCTCCCGTTCCATAGTCATGTGGATGATTGGGAATCAGACGTATCACACCCCAGATCTGCAAAGCCATTAGAATCATAATGATTCCCAGCAGTGCATACCACCAGGTACCGATTTCATGCATATAATGTCCGATGACGGAAGCAAGAGAACCAAAAACCAGGAAAGTAATGGAAAGTCCTGCTGCCATGGTAAGAGAAAGACGAAATGCCTTTTTACTGTCTTTTTTTGCTGAACCCCCGATATATGCGATTACCATGGGGACGCTGGACAATGAGCATGGAGTAAACGAAGTAATAATACCGGCTAACAAAGATAATACCGGAGCAATCCAGATATATTTCTGTATCATGTGTGCCAGAGTGTTAAGAATTTCAGTCATATCAAGTAACTCCTTTCATTTGAACATATGAGCGTTCTTTCATTTTGTCTGAAAATCATGCAAGGGACATGAGTCGGATTTTTCTCCGGTCATGCCCCCTGTTTTTCATGTTATATTGCAATTATTTTAATTATCTTCTTCCTGCATCAGATATACCTGACGTTTTCTTGCCATTTCATCGCTGGCCAGGTATTCATCGTATGTGGTGATCTTATCGATCATAGAGCCGTTTGGCATAATTTCCATAATACGGTTGGCAGTGGTCTCAACAAACTGATGGTCGTGGGATGCAAAAAGCAGTACACCCGGGAATTTGATCAGCCCATTATTCAGTGCTGTAATACTCTCCATATCCAGATGATTGGTTGGTTCATCCAAAATCAGGATATTGGCACCGGAGATCATCATTTTCGACAGCAGACAGCGCACTTTTTCACCACCTGAAAGTACTTTCACTTTCTTGACACCGTCTTCTCCGGCAAACAACATTCTTCCAAGGAACCCACGAACGTAGGTTACATCTTTGATCTCGGAATACTGGGTCAGCCAGTCTGCAATCGTCAGATCATTATCAAATTCTTTGGTGCTGTCCTTCGGGAAGTAAGCCTGAGATGTGGTAACACCCCATTTGTAGTATCCCTCATCCGGTTCCATTTCACCAACCAGAATTTTGAACAGGGTAGTTTTTGCAAGTTCATTGCCGCCTACAAAAGCTACTTTATCTTCTCTTCCCAGGGTGAAAGTAATATTATCCAGAATTTTTACTCCATCAATAGTCTTTGAGAGATTTTCTACCATTAACACTTCATTTCCAATCTCACGGTTTGGTCTGAAGTCAATATACGGATATTTTCTGCTGGAAGGACGAATCTCCTCCAACTGAATCTTTTCCAGAGCTTTTTTACGGGAGGTAGCCTGTTTGGATTTGGAAGCATTGGCACTGAAACGGGAAATAAATTCCTGCAGTTCCTTAATCTTCTCTTCTTTTTTCTTATTTGCCTCACGCATCTGCTTAACTAAAAGCTGACTGGATTCAAACCAGAAATCATAATTTCCGGCATAAAGCTGAATCTTTCCATAATCAATATCTGCTGTATGTGTACAAACTTTATTGAGGAAATAACGGTCATGAGATACCACGATCACGGTATTCTGGAAATTGATCAGGAACTCTTCCAGCCATGCGATCGCATCCAGATCCAAATGGTTGGTAGGCTCATCCAGAAGCAGAATATCCGGATTGCCAAACAGCGCCTGTGCAAGCAGTACTTTCACTTTTTCACTACCGTTCAGATCTGCCATCTGCGCATAATGCAGTTCTGTAGGAATACCCAGACCATTCAGAAGCTGTTCCGCATCAGACTCTGCATTCCATCCGTCCATCTCCGCAAACTCCGCTTCCAGTTCACTGGCACGGATTCCATCTTCATCCGTGAAATCCTCTTTTGCATAAATCTGTTCTTTTTCTTTCATAATCTCATACAGACGGGCATTTCCCATAATTACCGTATCCAGAACCGGATAGGCATCATACTTGAAATGATCCTGCTGCAGAAAAGAGAGACGCTGTCCCGGTGTGATGGTCACATCCCCGTGAGTCGTCTCCAACTGTCCGGAAAGGATTTTCAAAAATGTGGATTTTCCTGCACCATTGGCACCGATCAGTCCATAACAGTTTCCTTCCGTAAATTTAATATTTACATCTTCAAATAAAGCTTTTTTTCCAATACGTAATGTTACATTATTTGC
>JALFVM010000027.1 GCA_022787145.1 Lachnospiraceae bacterium
CAGATATAATGGCAGGGATTATTCCTGCTCTAATTACCAAAGAAGTAGATTTACAAAGGATATGGACAATTGCAAAATAGACTCCTTGAAAAATGCACTCGTTGAAGTACGTAAAGCACATCGTCTCGTGTATTCCTATCAGGAAAGGATGCTGTCATTGGTCAATTTCATAAAGGCTCATCTTGATGGAAATAGGTTCTCCGGAGTGAAACACTTCAGTGAACCTATCAAAAAGAAGGCGGGGTCGGAAGAATTAACCCTGCCTCCAGGAATGTGGGCGTGGGATTATCTGTACTCATATTTGTTTGAGTATTACATTTACGAGGAAACACTTGACGATGATTCTAGTATTATGCTAAGTGTGGTTCAATACGCTGATACAGGTTTTTTTGATTCAAAGGCTGATAACAAATTAGATATCACTGAATTTATCGAACCGGAAAAGTCTATAAGCAAACTTATGTTCATTATGGAGCATACTCCTAAAGGCAAGAAGCCTGTATGGCAAAATTGGGCAGACTTGCGCTCTTACATCGAGAATAAAAAGTACGCCTCTGCAAAGCATAAATCAGATGTAATCTATCCAAATGGCGAAGGCAAAACAAGGCTTCTTCTTTATTCGGTTCCCTTGGAACAGTTTGCCGATGAAAGATCGTCCATTGAAGCATTGAAAGGCTATTTATCTTTCTTAAAGAAGGAAGGCATTGAGTTAGAACTTGTCTAGAGCCAAAGCGACCAATAACGGAGCCTCTTCTGAGGCTCCGTTATCTATTAGAATCCTTCCGGAACACCACCCTGAATAGCATTACTGGCAGAATCTGTATTGCCTCCCTTCTCGATGAACGCACGTACATTCTTGGCAGCATTTGGGTCGGGCTTCCAGTTGCTAGGACCATCGATGTTTCCGCAGATACCATTCTCTTTGCCTCCTCTCAACTTCATCCATAGTCTCCTCTGCCTGCAGATTTAAGCAGAACTCTCCGAATCTCAATGTCCCACTGAGATGTACTTCACTTTGTACCTTTAATACCTGCATTACCAACACTACCTAACCTGGGTGAACTGCACTATCATGCATTCACTTTTTCGAATCTTTTAACATCTTTTAACATAATTCATTTGGCGGTCTATAAAGAACCGCTTACCTTTGCCGCTGGTTCTTTTAATCTACTGATTATTAAATAATTAAATATAATAATTATGAAAAAACCAGCTATTATTGATCCAACAATTGAAGTTACAATTTACTCTCATGCGATGATGACCCCTCCGCATAAAGTGGAGGAGTTCAATCAAGACATTGAGACAGAGGTCCTCTATGCTCATGCTATGGAGTTAATTTCTGAGGGAAAGCCTCTGGAGGGAAAGACGTATCTGGAGGAAGCATACGATATGGGCAGCTACAAGGCAGGGAAAACACTTTCATATGGTCTCTCGACAGGATGGTTCGGCGAACGAGATAACAAGGCCAGTCTCATTATTCTCTGGAATCTGGTGGAAAGAGGCTATCCTGGTGCCATGAATGATATCGGCTTCGCCTATATGTATGGATTAGGGCTCCGGAAGAGTAAACGCTGGGCAATATACTGGTTTGAGAAAAGCGCCAAAGGAGGATGTTCGGATGCAATGGGTAATCTGGCCGATATTTACCTGTTCAGTAACGATAAGTACCAGAACATTGAGCGAGGCCTTCTCTATGCATTCATGGGGGCAGACTTGGACAATGAGATGGCCATGAACGAACTTGGCCTTTGCTACGAGGACGGGATAGGTATGTCAATTGACTATATGAATGCTTTCAAATGCTTCTCAAAAGCAGTTGAGAACGGGGCCGGTGCCTGTGCAGAGCACAACCTGGCCCGTTGCTACAGGCGCGGCAGGGGCACATCGGTCAATAAGAAGAAGGCAAAAGAGTTGGAGGCGCTGGCAGTAGAACATGGATTAACCAAAGAAACAAAGGAGAAGTAATATGATTCAAGACTATCAAACCAATATGGTGTATCTGGCACGTGGCCTCAGCCACTATGGCCAGGTCTGTCGGAATCTACTTGAAGCATTGCACAGGGAGCAGATCCACGCCGAATTTTTGCCCTATACATCATCCTACAAGCACGTGTGGGTGCGTGACTACATGCCAATCCAACTCGAAAAGACTCTTTTCTTTTTATATCAGTACTGGCCAGATTATCTGTTGGGCTATGATGGATATATCCCGGATATCCTGAAAATCATTAAACATTTAGACCTCGATCGAATATATACGATGAACAATTCAAAGATTCAATCCATGGTAATCATTGATAATTTGCACCACGGCCGAATTCCGAAGGAGATATTTCTCGACGGCGGCAACTTTGTCAAATGCGGGGACAAGGTCATCATGACCGACAAGATTTTCAAGGAGAATGAATGGATGGAGAGGAAAGATCTGTTATCAACTCTGGAGGATTATCTGCAGGTCCAGATTGTCATCATTCCCTGGGACCGCTATGAAATTTTTGGCCATTCAGACGGGATGGTGCAGTGGATTGAGGGGAATCGCATCCTGATGAACAATTACATCAATACAGACCCCAGCTTCCGCAAAAAGATGTTGGAGGCCCTTTCTCCGCACTTCGTAGTCGAGGAATTGGAGTATAACACCCCAAGGCTCAATAACCTATCATGGGCCTACCTTAATTTTCTTCGCGTAAAAAACACTATCTTTGTACCCGGTCTGCACACAAAGGAAGACCAGATGTCTCTGGAACAGATTCAGCAGTTCTACCCAGATTGCAAAGTCATCCAAGTGCAAGGATGCGAAGAGTTGGCTCGTGATGGCGGAGCCCTCCACTGTGTGACCTGGAATATCCTCGCTAATGTTTACGAAAAAGAAGAAGCATAATGAAAACACTATCAGAAGTTATTGCAGCATTTGACCCCAGACGGGCTGATGAAAATACAATTCAGGATCAATTCTGGTCTATAGCTGAAGTGGCCCTATATGGCGGCTATTTTTTAGTCAATGGGAAGACCCGCATTTATCCGATCGAAATCGAGTTCTACCTTTACGTGGAAGAAGATCCCACCGGGAGTTGGCAACGAGATGCCAATATGTACCACAAAGGACAGGGTGTTCCATACTTTCCGAAAGAAGGTTCCCTATACCCGCATCGCTCTGGTGTTGATTACACCTTTGAGAATGAAGAGTTGAAGTACCGCGCATCTTTCTTGATCCGTTGCTACCAGTACGAAGTTGGCGGCGAAATCATCAAGAAGCCCACATACCTTTGGGAAGATCTATTCGGATACAACAGCACCGCTGGGAATGGACTTACCATAAGCTGGGTTGATGAGCCCGAAAGAGTCATACCGACCAGGAGGCAGGACAAACGCATCAATCTTAACGATGAAAAGGGCAAAGCCGACAAGAAACTCTGGCGTTTTATCAAGAGTAAAAATTAACAGCATTCTTCCAACCTTGAAAGAATACTTGTAATCCTCTTTGCCGTAATCCTGTTGACTGGCTCTGGATTATGACAAACCGCAGAATTTTCTAACACGATATAAACGAGGCGAAATTGAGCACAAAGATATGTTCAAGGATAGGAAACTATCTGATACACTGAAATTTATAATTTAAGTTTCGCAAGTGATTCAGGCGGCAGGTTGCAGTTGTTGGGCCACCCTCATTATTGCATTAAGTTGTTTGTTTTCGTATATGATATTTGTCAAGATTTCATCGAAGTCGGCCGAGAAAAAGTCCGCAATTGCAGATACGAGTTGCTGGATGAGCCCCCAGATCTTTTCTGTGACGGAGAGTTCGACGGTCTGGGCCGTGATTTCACGGAACAGGCCACCTATGGTCTCGTACGATTCGAACCTCTTGACGTATGATAATAAGTTGTATTGTAGTATGTTGAGTGATATTGAAGCTATCTGCGAACCGAAGTCCCTGCATTGGCATTTGCCTAGCTTGAGAAGGGATTTGCATTCGTGGAAGGAAACTTCAATAGACCAGCGCATTGAGTATATCTGATAGGCCTTGTAGGGTGTCAGAGAGGTGTCTGTTGACAACAGAGCTTTCCATTCACCCTTGCGGCCAAAGCGATAAAAGAACAGTTTGACTGCCTTGCCGGCAAAGATGGCATCAGTCTCAAAGTAGTAGAATTTATGAGCACGGGAGTACTTCACAGCCTTTTTTCTGACCATTGCGGAAGCTATGGCCCTGGCTGTCATATCCTCTCCGGCAACAGTGTACTTTGTCTTGCCCATCTTGATCATGCCAAGCAGATGAGACTTGCTCCCTTTGCGTCTGATATAGTTAGGGACTGTCGGGAAATGTTGAAGATTTCCTAACAAATTGATTGCTAATGTGTTAAATATTTTGTATCTTTGATATGGAGAAAAAGAATTCCTCCAACAGGCCGTGGAAAGCTGAATTTGGAGGAATCGCAAAATAAATCTG
>JALFVM010000040.1 GCA_022787145.1 Lachnospiraceae bacterium
ATGTACCTGCACCACTGTGGATTGACCAAGATGGGTTGATGACAGCTTCTTCGTTATGCATAACGATGTGCTTTGTCTCATTTGGCTCTCCCATGAAGTGGAATACGACATTGTCTTCAGGAATATCAAAGTAGAAGTAAACTTCCATTCTTCTCTCATGAGTATGAGCAGGCATTGTGTTCCATACACTACCCGGCTCAAGGTGAGTAAGGCCCATTGAAAGCTGGCATGTATCAAGAACATCCGGGTGAAGATACTGGTTGATTGTTCTCTCGTTACTTGTTTCAAGAGCTCCAAGATGCTTATGGATGGCGGAAGAAAGTGGAATATGCTTTGCCGGCTTTGGTGTATGGGCCGGGGTTGTGCAGATGAAGAACTTTGCAGGGTTCTCCGGGTCCTCTGACTCAAACTCTACTTTCTTTGTTCCCATTGGGAGATAGATGCCATCCCAGTGGTCCATTTCATATTCTGTACCATCAGCGATGATTTTTCCCTTTCCTCCGATATTGATAGAGCCAAGCTCTCTTCTTTCCAAAAGGTATGTAACACCGAAGTTCTTCCAAGGATCGATGTTCTTTTCGATATCTAGTCTCTCTTTAACAGGCATAGCACCCATTGTGACGATTCTGTCCACATGGGAGTAAACTGCACTTACATCATCTGGATTGAAGACAGAAGAAATCAAGAATTCAGATCTGATTTCATCTGTTGTCATGCGCTTGAAAGGTTCCTTTCCTGTAGAATAACGGATATCCATATTATTTTATCTCCTATTTGACGGGCCTAGCCCACTATTATTCTCGCACGACTTGGGACAAAAGATTCAGACATCCTTCTGTTATATCCCGATAGGCTGTCGAGACATCTCCTGTCTACCAAGGGTCATCTACATCTCTCTGTAGTAACATCCTTATCTTATCATGTTTTCCAAATCTTGAAAGAAGGCGACGCATATTACTTGAATCCAATGCAATGACCAAATCATTTTCTTCAAATTCCTTGTCTGTAATACGGTGTGCATAGTGGGAAGTAAACGGGATATTATGACGTCTAAGTTCTCTCTTTGCAGGAGGATAGATGTCATTTCCCTCTTCTTCATCAGATACTCCTGCACTTTTTATTTCAAATGAATTCTCCAAACCTTTTTCTTTTACAAGGTTCTTGAATATAAACTCAGCCATAGTGGATCTACAAATATTGCCATGGCACACGAAAAGTATCTTAATCACTGTTTATTCCTCCTTAAAATGCAGTAATAGGCCTTAATTGGCCCCGATTTGCATACCTTTTAATGTTTTCATTTTAAGCTATCGTTGGACGCTTTTCCTCATTCTCTAAAGCCATAAGGAAACGGGTGGTAATTCCCACTTTTTCTGCAACCTCTTCCTGTGTCGATTTGCATCTACACGGTATTTTTTGAAGATAGGCCCCATGTAGGAAATATCCATTTTTTCTGTTTCAGCCACTATCAGTTCACCTCCAATACCATTTTACAGTTCAGGTATCGAGGCGTGAACATTCTGCGAGTTCGTAATAACACGAAATATGAAAAAAGGGCCATATAAAGTAACATCATATTTAACAAATGTAAGAAAATATATAGACAACTTTGCTATTCTGATTTTACAGAAGCAAAGTTGTCTTTTTTTATTTATGCATGAGTTTAAAAAAAGAATTTCAGATCTTCTTCTACTGTGCTAATTCCCGCAATACCAAAGTTCTCTACCAAAACTTTTGCCACATTGGGGCTGAGGAATGCCGGGAGAGTGGGACCGAGATGGATATTCTTCACGCCAAGATACAGAAGCGCCAGCAGAACGATGACAGCCTTCTGCTCATACCACGCAATGTTGTAGGCGATGGGCAGGTCGTTGATATCGTCCAGACCGAACACTTCCTTGAGCTTCAAAGCAATGACAGCCAGAGAATACGAATCGTTGCACTGCCCGGCGTCCAGAACACGAGGAATGCCGTTGATGTCGCCCAAAGGCAGTTTGTTGTACTTGTATTTCGCGCATCCTGCTGTCAAGATCACAGCATCTTTCGGCAGTGCCTTGGCAAATTCGGCATAGTATTCCCGGCTCTTGGCACGGCCGTCACAGCCCGCCATCACAACGAACTTTTTGATCGCGCCGCTTTTTACCGCATCAACCACCTGATCCGCCAGAGCCAGAACCTGCGCGTGTGCAAATCCGCCGATCAGCTCTCCTGTTTCAATTCCAGTAGGTGCAGCGCATTTTTTTGCGTGTTCAATGATAACGGAAAAATCCTTCTGCTCCCCGATTTCTCCTGGGATATGGGTACATCCCGGATATCCTGCTGCGCCAGTAGTGTAGATTCTGTCTTTGTAGCTGTCTTTAGGAGGCACGATGCAGTTGGTCGTCATCAGGATAGGACCGTTGAAGGATTCAAATTCCTCCTTCTGCTTCCACCACGCATTGCCGTAGTTGCCGATAAAGTTGGGATACTTTTTGAATGCCGGGTAATAGTGGGCAGGGAGCATCTCGGAATGGGTATAAACATCCACGCCGGTTCCCTGTGTCTGCTCCAGCAGCATTTCCAAATCCCGCAGGTCGTGACCGGAAACCAGAATACCGGGATTTGTCCCAACGCCAATATTTACCTTCGTAATTTCGGGATTTCCATAGGCTTCCGTGTTGGCCTTGTCCAGCAGAGCCATACCGGATACGCCGTGTTTTCCGGTTTCCATTGTCAGAGCAATCAATTCTTCTACGCTGAGATTGTCATCCAGTGTAGCTGCCAGTGCCCGCTGAAGGAAAGCATCGACCTCCTCATCATCCTTCAGTAGAACATTTGCGTGTTTGGAGTATGCGGACAATCCCTTTAGACCGTAGGTAATCAGTTCTCGCAGAGAACGGATATCCTCGTTTTCAGTAGAAAGAACACCGACAGTTGCGGCTTTTTCTTCCCAATTGCCAGAGCCATTCCATTTTGCCGCTTCGGGCAGACCGGAAGGATCGGCAATCTGCGCCAACAGCACATCTTTTTCAGTCAGTGTGGTACGGATTCTTGCCTCAATGCTCTCTTTGTCAAAATTTGCATTGGTGATGGTGGTGAACAGATTCAGGGTAATCAAGTGATTGATTTCCGCAGATACCTGCTTCCCTTCCTGACGCAGTGCAGTTGTAACAGCTGAAATCCCTTTTGTGACATAGACCAGCAGATCCTGCATAGCTGCCACATCAGGCTTCTTCCCGCATACACCGGACATGGTGCAACCTTTGCACCCGGCGGTTTCCTGGCACTGATAGCAAAACATTTTTTGTTCCATAATAGACCTCCTAAAATCTTTTAAGATTTGAAATGATGTAGTTACTTTTCAATCAAAAAAGTATATAGATGCGCTTGAATTAATCTACCCAAGCGATTGCAGACACAGGACACGAATCAATTGCATCCTGCACGGCGCTTTGATTGTCATCGTTTGCTGGTTGGTATGCTTCCGCCTTCTCGTACTCATTCATACGAAAAACTTCGTCGCAGATCCCACAGCAAAGCCCGCAGCCAATGCAGAGATTCTGATCTACTTTTATTTTCATAAAATCACATCCCTCTGTCAATTTACGTTTGATTAAAATACAACGACCAAAAGCATCTTGAACGCTTCCTGTCCATATACCGCGTGAGGGTGTCCAGCTGGCATGACGATGGATTCTCCTTCATGCAACAGATATTCTGTGCCGTCAATGGTGATTTTTCCAACGCCGTCCAGACAGGTTACAAAAGCGTCGCCGCCCGATTCATGGGTGCTGATTTCCTCGCCCTTTGCGAATGAGAACAGGGTAATACTTACTGCCGGATTTTGCGCCAGCGTCTTGCTGACTACCTGCCCCTCCTGATAGGAGATCTGCTCCTTCAGCGTCAGAACCTCGGCTTGCGCAATGTTTTTCATTTTTTTACTCATAACAGTCACCTCCTGCAATATAATTTGTTTTGTCTGTCGGATATATTCCAAAAACTGAAGAACCGAATCAGAGGTTATTCCAGAATCTTTCCATCAATCGAGATAGTGACCACCTGCCAGGGAATGAATTTTCCGCTTGCCTGCAATGCTTTTTTAGCAGCTAACTCCAGTCCGCCGCAGCAGGGAACCTCCATCCGCACAATGGTCACGCTCTGGATATTGTTGTTTTGGATAATCTGCGTCAGCTTTTCGCTGTAATCCACGTTGTCCAGCTTGGGGCAGCCAATCAGCGTAACCTTCCCACGCATAAAATCCTCGTGCATCCTGGCATAGGCATATGCGCTGCAATCTGCCGCAATCAGCAACTTGGCTCCTTCAAAGTAGGGGGCACCTACTGGGACCAGCTTAATTTGGCAGGGCCACTGCCTCAGCTGTGACTCAGACTGCATCGGGGCAGAAGGAGCAGATTCCTGCGAATGCTGGATTCGCTGCATTCGGCTGCCCGGGCAACCCGCATGAACACCAACGGAAGGAGAATTCATTCTGTTCTTTTTTCTCATATTTTCCTGCACAGCCTTTTCGTCATAGGCAGCAGCTTCCCGTTCCACAAAGGAAATCGCACCGGTGGGGCAGGTGGGCAGGCAATCGCCCAAACCATCGCAATAATCGTCCCGCAGGAGTTTTGCCTTCCCGTTTACCATGCCGATAGCCCCTTCATGGCAGGCTTCGGCGCAGGCCCCACATCCATTGCACTTTTTATCGTCTATCTGAATAATTTTCCGAATCATGTTTGCTTCATCCTTTCTCTTGCGTTTCTGGATTTAGTATACTATAATATGAAATGAAAGTATGTTGTTATAACAACAAGGAGTGAAAAATATGAATTTATCCAATACACAACTATTTCGAGGACTGGAAGAAGCAGAGATTACATCTCTTTTGGGTTGCCTGAATGCCACAACGCGTAGTTTCCAAAAAGGAGAGGTAATCCTTTCAGAAGGAAACATCACGGAAAATATCGGGATCTTGCTGTCCGGCCTGGCGGTGATCTCCTGCAACGATATCTGGGGCAATACCAGTATTTTGGGTCATGTTGCGCCCGGCTCTGTATTCGCCGAGGTGTATGCCTGCATTCCGGGGGAGCCGATGTTGGTTACGGTGTCCGCTGCGGAGGATACATCCATATTGTTTATGAATGTGGGGCGTGTCCTGGCTACTTGTACCAATTCCTGTCCATTCCACACAAGACTTGTCCGAAATCTGCTGACTGTCTGCGCTCACAGAAACCTTCAGCTTTCTCAAAGAATCCAGCATACCAGTTCTAAATCCATTCGGGGGCGGTTGATGTCCTATTTTTCGGAATGCGCCAAACGCGCCGGGAGCAATTCTTTCCTCATCCCCTACAACCGCCAACAGTTAGCTGATTATCTGAATGTGGACCGCAGTACCATGTGTAACGAGCTTTCAAAAATGCAAAAAGACGGAATTATTGAGTACAGCAAGAATCAATTTTTATTAAAAGATAGCTTGATGTTTCAATGTAACCGTCCAAGATAATAACGGCTATCCTCCTGATTGATAATGTGCAATAATAATAGCAGCCAA
>JALFVM010000059.1 GCA_022787145.1 Lachnospiraceae bacterium
ACCTGCATCGTATACACTGTAATCATAGCCGCGGGCTTTTACTTCAGCCTCAACTGCAGATGAAAGAGTTACTGTAAATTCGTTGGACATATGTGTCATGAACAGAGCAATCTTCTGTCCGGATGTGTCTGCTTCCGCTTCATCTGTGTCTTCTGCCGCATCAGCGGTATCCTCTGCTTCAGAACTGGTTTCCTTTGCGCTTGAAGAACTTCCGTCAGATACTACAGAGCATCCTGTCATCATAGATACTCCCATTGTAAGTGCGATTCCCATTGCCAATAATTTTTTAAACATATTTCTTCCTCCGTTTTCTTTATTTAAGTTTTTTATGTGAAAGCCAATTACTCCTGTTTGGCTTTTCCTCTCAGATCCAGATATACCGCTACCGCGATGATTACACCTTTGATGATTTTCTGATAGTTGGATGATACACCCAGGATATCAAGTCCGTTTCCGATTACTGCCAGAAGCAGAGCACCAATGATAGTTCCGTACCATTTTCCTGCACCACCTGACATACTGATTCCACCGATAACAACCGCTGCGATAGCATCCATTTCATATCCCTCACCTGCTGTCGGTGAACCCTGAACGGTACGGGATGCTACCAGAAGTCCTGCAATTCCTGACATGATACCACAGATGGTATACACGATCAGTTTGTAACGTTTTACATTGATACCGGACACCTTTGCTGTGGTCTCACTTCCGCCGATGGCATAAACTCTTCTTCCGAATACCGTCTTGGTAAGGATAAATCCGCTGATTAATACAATCAGGATAAAATACACTGCAAGGAGCGGAATCTTTCCAAACAGGAAGAAACTTGTCATATGCTCAAATGGTTTATTCAGTCCATATACCGGAGAACCACCGCTGAGAATCAGTGCCAGACCTCTGACACCGGTCATGGTTGCCAGCGTAATGATAAACGGTGGCAGATTCAGATAAGCTACACCGATACCATTGACTGCTCCTACTGCTGCACCTGCCAGGACTGCTGCAATCAGAGGAAGGAAAATATTTCCCTCCGGATTCTGCGCACAGAAGGCTGCCATTACACCGGCAAGGGCGATTGTGGAACCTGCCGACAGGTCAATACCGCCTGCGATAATTACAAACATCATACCGCAGGAAAGGATTCCGTTGATGGATGCCTGTTTCACAATGTTGATCAGGTTTCGCGGCTGTGCAAATGCATTCGGTGAAATAATCATCAGAATGATTACCAGTGCGAAAAATACGATAAATATACCAAATTCTTTAAAATTGATTTTACTTTTTGCTTTTGTTTTCATCCTGCTCTCCCTTCTATGTTGGAAGCATAACTCATGATCAATTCCTGAGAAAATTCGTCTCTCTGAACCTCTCCTTTGAGTTCTCCCTCACACATAACCACAATCCGGTCACTGATTCCCATAACCTCTGCCATCTCCGAGGAAATTACGATTACCGCTTTTCTCTCTTTTGCCAGTTCATTGATCAGAAGATAAATATCTCTCTTGGCTCCGATATCAATTCCCCTTGTAGGCTCATCAAAGATAATGATTTCCGGTTCATCCAACAACCATTTTGCGAGAACAACTTTCTGCTGATTTCCGCCGCTGAGATTTCCTACAATTGCATTTCCATTTGGGGTCTTGATTTTTAACTCTTTGATGTATTTCTCTGCCACTTCGTTTTCCCGTTTTTTATCGATAATTCCATTTTTCGACATTTTACTCAAAGATACGATGGAAATATTCTCTTTTACACTTGCAATCAGATTCAATCCGGTAAGTTTTCTGTCCTCTGTAATCAGTGCTATTTTATTTTTAATGGCTTCCTTTGGATTCTTGATATCTGTTTTCTTTCCATTCAGGAATATCTCTCCTCCCGTCTTCGGGTACAGACCAAAGATGGTTTCCACCAGTTCACTTCTTCCTGCTCCTACAAGTCCGGCTATTCCAAGAACCTCGCCCCTCCTGAGCGTCAGGCTTACATTTTTAACCTTTTTACCTCGGGAGAGATCTTTTACTTCCAGAATCACATCCCCAATCGGTGCGGGCTCTTTTGGATAAATATCCGTCAGTTCACGTCCCACCATCATTTTGATCAGCGAATTGTCATCCAGCTCAGATGCCGGTTTTGTGCCGATCCACTGACCATCCCGCAAAACTGTGATCGTATCGGAGATTCTGAAAATTTCATCCATCTTATGAGAGATGTAGATGATTGCAACTCCCTGTTTTTTCAGCCGGTCAATCTGTGCGAACAGAACCTGTGCTTCTTTTTCAGTAATCGCCGATGTAGGTTCATCCATAACGATGATCTTTGAATTCAGCGAAATGGCTTTTACGATTTCCACCAGCTGCATCTCTGCCACACTCAGCGTCCTCATCTTAGCCCTGGGATCAATATCGATGCTCATTTCCCGGAAATACCTTGCAGTCTCATCCCGCATCTTATCCAGATCCACAATTTTCATCTTTGAAAATCCTTTTTTCAGGATTTCTCTTCCCACAAATACATTCTCTGCCACTTCCATATCAAGCAGCGTATTCAATTCCTGATGTATCATGGATATTCCTTTGCCCATGGCATCCTTAGGTCCATGGATTACTGTTTCCTGACCTTGAAGTACGATGCTTCCCTTATCAGCTTTATAAATACCCATCAGGATTTTCATAAGAGTAGATTTTCCTGCTCCGTTCTCTCCCATCAGTGCATGTACTTCTCCCGGTTTTATCTGAAGATTCACATTCTCCAGAACCTTGACACCGGGAAATGATTTACAGATGTCCTTCATCTCAAGAACGTACTCCATACACTTCCTCCTTCCATATTCTGATCTTGTCAATCCTTTTTAATCTTTTTTCGGAAGTCTTATCTCCTTTCAAGATAAAAGTCCCCCTTGAACCTGTATATCGGCTGTGCACACCGTTTTTTGATATACTCTTTGTTAACTGTTGAGCATATTATACTGAACTTACGGGTGTTTTCAAACCGACATTCTTTGTATCAAGGGGGACAATCTTTGGATTTTTTCTATTTCCCTGTTTATTTTTTTCTATTTTTTATTGATATATCTGATTCTGTTTATAAAATTCGCATCATTTATTTTCTCACAAATTCCTTCAATATCCGTTGAAATCATTAAAATCGCCATTCCTTTCTCCGCACACATGGTCAGCATATCCATAATAATACGATATTTCAGGAAATCTGTACCTGAGAAAGGGAAAAAGCAAATCAGTATCTGCGGATTTACAAGATACCATTTATAATAAGATAACCTGAGTCTGTCTTCCGGTGACCATTCACTGACTTTTTGTCTCAAAAGTTCCTCATCAAACCATTCACTGGCTTCTTTCATAATATTTTTCTCTATTTTTTTCCGTACTATTCTGCTCCCCATTTTGGGTATCAGCATAGAGCTGAGATTTTCCAGACCGCTGAGATTATAGTATAAAGTTTTTCCTTTTTTTCCCGAATTCTCCAGCTGAATCCCTATTTCCTTTCCCAGCATAGAAGAAATCCCTGCCGGACTGCAGGCAGTGCCATTCACCCGTATCTGCCCTCTCTTCCATCTTTTTTCATTCAAAAAAATTTTTCGCATCTCAAAGGCAGTCTGATAGTTATAATCCAGCAGCACGCCGATTTCTCCTTTTCTTATCTGAAAAGTCAACTCATCTGTCACGTCTGACACTACTTTGTCAAATTCCAGCACAGGGGCGGATATGGAAGAATACTTTTCTTTTTTCCCGGAAATCTTATCCATATCTCTTTCTTTCCCATGGTCTTTTCCCCGCATGATATGAATAAGTGTCTCCTCTTCAAACTGTTCCGGAAAAAGGCGATAGCAGGTTATCCCGTTTTTCAGGATATCAATCCTGCACGTATGAGAAAAAAGAAAGTCACTTTCCTGATCCACCAGTAAAAAAGCCATACCTCTTTGCAGAAAATACTCCACATATTCCATCAGTTTATGAATATCATTCTCACGCAGTACTTCCGTGATATGACCCAGTACCATGATCTCATAATGATAAAACCATGCTTTAAACAAATACAGACGGCAGAGCGACAGAGGAGTCAGAGACACCAGACTGTCTCTCCACTGAAAATCAATTTCCAGATTCTTCCGAACTTCCTCCGCTTCCGGTGAGTAAAATCTTTTGAGCTGTTCTTTTTTTCCGTTTCTTCCGATTCCGCCCCTGAGGGCAACCAGGAAATCCCACGCCGTCAATTCCGGAGAAAACTTATTTTTTCTTTCCAGAATCATGGTAGATTCTGTTATCCTTTTCCCTGTTTCTTCCATGGATGTCCGTTCTCCGAGAAAATAAACTTTCCCCTGCTCTAGCCGAAGATTTCCCCGAAAAAAATCCAGAAAAGCCTCGCTGTTCATAAGATTATCTGAAATGATCCCAATACTTTCCCCTCTGGATATTTCCACATCAATATCCAGCAGATGATCGCCTTTTCTGATCTTTCCGTTTTCAATCCTGATCAATTCTTCTTTCATCTCTACTACTCCGTATCAAACATAAGCGGCAGCGTCATCCGTATCTCCGTTCCGATTCCTTCCACACTGAAAATATGAAGTCCATAATCTTCTCCGAATAAAAGCTTTATTCTGCTGTTTACATTGGGCAGGGCAATCCCGCCTTTCTGTTTCTTTTCCTGTCCATACCGCTGCCGGGTCTTATCATGGGAATA
Source organism: Lachnospiraceae bacterium (assembly GCA_022787145.1). Lineage (GTDB taxonomy): Bacteria > Bacillota > Clostridia > Lachnospirales > Lachnospiraceae > JALFVM01. The sequence goes on from JALFVM010000059.1 coordinate 4,699, forward strand.
AAAAATCTGGTTCAGCTCCTGCACTTTTTCTTCCTGCATTCCCATTCCATCATCTTTCACATGGATAAACAGATTTTTTTCACTGCTCTCCACCACAATCGTCACCATGCCCTCTCCCACTTTGCATTCCAATCCATGAGAAATTGCATTCTCCACCAGAGGCTGCAGCAGAAGCTTGGGCATGCGCGCACCCATAAGTTCTTCACTTTCCAGCTCCACATTCATATCCAGCTTA
>JALFVM010000072.1 GCA_022787145.1 Lachnospiraceae bacterium
GGAAACGATCATGCAGGTCAGCCGCAGTAAGAAATGGAAATCCAAACCCGTTCTTGACGGGGACGGCAATCCCATGCTGAACACAAAAGGTAAAAAGATTTTGAAGTCATCCTACAGTGTGTTGCAGGATGACTTTTTCAATTTCATGCAAGCTGCCGGATACACCGATGTGGAGCGTGGAGAGCGTGGCAGCACCGAGGAACATCTGACCGTTACCCAGTTTAAGGTGCAAGCGGAAACCCAGCGTTTGGAAGCTGTGACAGCACAGGTGGCACAATCGGAGCAGACATTGGCGGATACCCAATTCGCTGTGGAGAAACAAGAAAAGAAACTGAAAGCTCTGCAAAAGGAAACCAAGACAGCAAAGACGGTAGCAATGACCGTGCAGGATATTGAAGCGATGGGTAAGAAAAATTCCTTTACCGGAAATGTCACCCTCACAGCAGACCAGTGCGATACCCTGAAACGGTACGCAACAAACGGAATTATCTTCAATGCTGAGAATGATCGCCTGAAAGAAAAATTGGCTTCCGCTGTAAAATCCGCTTCCATCTGGAAACAGCGGCATGATGAACTGGACGAAAAATATCAAGCACTGAAAGAAAAAGCCCAGCCCTATCTGGATGCGTTGGAAATCGCAGCAGAACGGGTCAGGGCTTTTCTTTCTGCCATCCTCGCCAGAGGAAAGGAAACTCGTGAACACACAATCCCTGCCCACAAGCACGGACGGGATATGGAACTTTAATTTATGGAGGATTTGCCTATTGACTAAATATTATGAGGAAACAAAATATAATGCGGCATTTGACCGCTGTGTGGATGTAATGACCCGGTTGATTCAAAAGTATGGTCATCAGGTCTTGGAAAATAAAGAAGCGGATGCTCTGAAAGAAACGGAGTGTTCCGACGATGATAAACAAGCGCAGCCTTTGAATAAACAAGCTGCGTAAAAATTTGCAATTTACACGTTGCGTACTTAGAGTAGCTATGCTATAATAAGTACGCAACGTGTATTTTTGTTTTATGGAGAAAATCAAATGGATAGTAAAAACAGAATTATAAAGTTGCGGGAAAGCACAGGCATGAACCGGAAGGACTTCTGCAAATGTGTCCATATCCCATATCGCACCATGACGGAGTGGGAACTGGATAATCGCCATGCACCGGACTATGTCCTTTGGCTTTTGGAGTATTATGTCCGCAACGAAGGATTGATGGTAAAGGAAATGGATGAGGGAGGTGGCGATTCTGAAAAAGAAGCAAATTAAATGTTATCTATATACAAGAGTGTCCACCGCCATACAGGTTGATGGGTACAGCTTGGATGCCCAGCGAGATAAGCTGCGGAAATATGCGGCATACGAGGATATGGTTATTGCCGGAGAGTATTCTGACGAGGGATTTTCCGGAAAGAATATCCAAGGACGGCAGGAGTTCCAGCGGATGCTGAACGACATTCAAGATGGAAAAGATGGCGTTTCTTATGTACTCGTCTTTAAGCTCTCCCGGTTTGGCAGAAATGCAGCAGATGTTTTGAACTCCTTGCAGCTCATGCAGGATTTTGGAGTCAATCTGATTTGCGTAGAAGATGGCATTGACAGCTCCAAGGATGCCGGTAAGCTGATGATTTCGGTACTGTCTGCGGTTGCGGAGATTGAGCGAGAGAATATCCGAACACAGACAATGGCAGGACGAGAGCAAAAGGCTCGTGAGGGTAAGTGGAACGGCGGCTTTGCTCCCTATGGCTACAAGCTGGAAAACGGTAATCTCGTCATTGCTGAAGATGAGGTTGAAGTTATCCGTGTCATCTATGACCGCTATATCCACACCAGCGATGGTGTTGCCGGAGTTGCCAAATATCTGAACCGGAATGGCTATGTAAAGAAGCTGCGGCAGAACAATACCATTCCCGGATTTTCGAGGGATTTTGTGCTGGATGTGCTTGACAATCCTGTTTATATGGGTAAAATCGCTTATGGCAGACGGAGAACCGAAAAGAAACAGGGTACGAGAAATGAAATGCACGTGGTTGAGCAATCGGAGTTCCCTATCTACGAGGGTCAGCATGAAGCTATCATATCCGAAGAAGATTGGGCACTGGCACAGGATAAACGTAAGCTCAATTCCTTTAAGCGGGAAAAGGTGAATAATCCAGACCATGCACACATCCTGTCCGGCATCCTGAAATGTCCATGCTGCGGCAAAAGTATGTACGGCAATATTGCCAAAGCTCATAGCAAGGACAAGAAAACAAGGTATTATTACTACTGCAAAAACACGGTCACAGCCACGGGACATGAATGCAGCTTCCGGCTCAACATTGAGCAAACGGAAATCAATAAAATGGTGGCAAAAATCATTTCTGCTATGGTCAACAAGCCTCGGTTTGTGGAAGCAATTAAAGCGAAGATCGGAACGGCTGTTGATACAGCAGATATGGAAAAACAAGTTGCTGTTCTGCAAGGGCAGTTAAAGCAGGTTTTAGGTACAAAAGGTCGATTGGAGCGTCAGATGGACACCTTAGACATTAACGATGCCCATTATGACAGAAAAATTTTGGATTTGCAGCGCCGTTATGATGAACAGTATGATATGATAGGTGAAATCGAAGCGCAGATTGACGAGCTGCAAAATCAGATCCGCAGCATCAGACAAGAGAAAATTTCCGGTGATAATATCTATCAGCTTTTATTGGCGTTTGATGAAGTCTACAATTCTGCAACGGAAGCGGAGCAGAAAGAGTTTATGAAAGCCTTTATTGAGCGAATCGATATGTTTCCGGAAAAGAGGAAGGACGGCTGTTGGATTAAAAACATTGTGTTCAATTTCCCTGTGCCGATTGACGGCGAGGAAGTGAAAGAACTTCCCTTGGAATATGGGACAACAGTCGAGACGGT
>JALFVM010000083.1 GCA_022787145.1 Lachnospiraceae bacterium
ACCATCGATATCATTTTCCTCAAAATACAGCTCTGCATCGTTGCCGCCTTCCCGAATCTCCCGCTCAATAAACGTTTCCCAGAGCTTTTTCTCCTGCAGAACAAGTCCTTCCGTCAGCATCACATTTTCCCCAAAATCCCGGATGACCGTCAGACCAAATAATTCCCGGTAAAAAGCTTTTGAACGTTCCATATCACGAACTACAAATAAGATATTTTTTAATTTCATAAGTACCTCCTTCTCTTTCCTATCCTGATTGTAGCATAACAATGCTAAAGAAAAAAGTGTACTATTTCTTTCACAATTTCCTGTTTATCTTGTCGTATGTACACCATTTTCCCGTTCGCCGAAGCACTTTCCAACGGCAAGGTTTTCTGGGCGCTTACTTCCGGAGTTTTTCTCATGACCAGCACTCCCCTGAGAGGGATACCACCGCCCATGCATGTCGATTTTCTTGCTTTTTCTGCGCCGCCTATAGATTGCTCTTGACGCAAACTCGCACACAGTGCTCAAACAGTGCGTCGCGAGCAATCGCTATGCTCGAAAAATCTGCGAAAATTTCTCCAAATGCCTGGGCAGTGGTATCCCTCTCAGGGGAGTGCAGGTCATGTAGAAAACTCCTACATTTTTGCAAACGCTATAATGCTTGTGGTCTATTTGCCCACACAGCACCTATAAAGATGGCGATAGCCACTCATGTAGAACAGACGATTTGCACAGTTCCATTCCCTTCCGGAATCAAAGGGCAGGTTGTCGGAACAAGCGGACAAACCTGCACTTGATATGGAAAATCTCCCCTGTGCAAATGGCTGTTCGGAACTCCTCGAACCCAACCTTGCCGTTGGTAGTCTCTTGCGGTGAATGGAATAGCGGTGCACATACAACTCCCCAAAATTCAATAAAAAACAGCCGCAAAACCTGAGAAATCAAAGTTTTGCGGCTGTTTTCAGTCAGCTGAAAATGGGACTTGAACCCACGACCCCTTCATTACGAGTGAAGTGCTCTACCGACTGAGCTATTTCAGCATGCGTATCGCACGAATTCTATTATACTAAAAATAAGAAAAAATGCAAGCCCTTTTTTATATTTTTTATCAGTAAAGAGCGTTAAGGGTTATTATTCACAGTAACAGTTAAGGAACAGCAAACGAACCTTTGGTGCATATCATAATCATAAGCAGATATTATGAGGGTGAAAGGATGGAACCGATTGCGAATTATGTGAAGCCGGAGCTTTTGGTAGTATCGGTGGTTTTGTATTGGATTGGGATGGGATTGAAGCATACGCAGTTTATCAAGGATAAATATATTCCGCTGATTCTTGGAATATGCGGCATTGTTTTCTGTGGTGTGTACGTATGGTCATCCTGTCAATGCAGCAGCGGCAAGGAAATTGCCATGGCAGTGTTTACGGCAGTTACGCAGGGAATTCTGGTGGCAGGGCTCAGTACATATGTGAATCAGATTATAAAACAGGCAGGAAAGAGAGAATAACAGGTTCTTTCCTGCCTGTAAAAGCCGGATTTAAACTTCCGGGAGTATTTGCACTGCTTTATGGAAAAACACAATACCCAGGATAAATAAAATGGCAATGGCGCCAATACCGAGATTGATACTTCCGGTAAGCTGAGAGAGGAGGCTGACGAGAGCAGTTCCAAGCAAAGAAGCTCCCTTGCCGCAGATATCCATAAGACCAAAATATTCTCCGGATTTCTCACTGGGGATAATTTTGGCAAAATAGGAACGGGACAAGGCCTGGATACCTCCCTGAAATATGCCGACCAGTACGGCAAGGATCCAAAAATGGATTTGCCTGCTCATAAACAAGGCGAAAATGGAAATGCCAAGGTAGGCGAAAATACATACGGAAATCAATTGATGATTTTTTATTTTTGTGACAAGCCTTCCAAAGATCAGAGCACATGGAAATGCAATGATCTGTGTCAGCAAGAGAGCCAGAAGAAGCGCTGTGCTGTCAAAACCAAGAGCTGCTCCGTAGACGGTTGCCATATCAATGATTGTATAGACACCATCAATATAAAAAAAGAAAGAGATTAAAAATAAAAAAATCGCCTTTTCTTTTCGGATATCCTGTAAAGTTCTGATCAGTCTCAGGAAACTTTCTCTGGCAATGTGATTTTGGTTTTCAACATAGTGCGTTTGTCTATAATGTTTTATAAGTGGAAGGGCGGATAATCCCCACCACGAAGAAATAATCACAAAGGAAATTCCCATAGCTGTTATCATGGAAATGCCAAGCTTGTCAGAGCCGAGGACAATGCCAAGGCACAGGAGAAACGGGACACAGCTTCCGATATATCCCCAGGCATACCCTTGGGAGGAAACCATATCCATACGTTCGGGCGTTGTTACATCCGTCAGCATGGAGTCATAAAAAATCAGGCTGCAGGAATACCCGGTTTTCGCTATTACAAAAATAATTAAAAATACAAGCCAGTGGGTGGCTGTACCAAGAGAGAGACATCCACAGATTCCAATCAGGAGAGCTGCGAGAAATATCTTTTTTTTCATATTTTTGTTATCGGAGATACTTCCGAGGATAGGTCCTCCGAGGAGAATCAAAAACGTAGTAATTGATGCGGCATATCCCCAGTAGGCAAGATATTCCACGGAGGACAGACCGGTCTGTTCAGAAATATAATTAAAATAAATGGGAAGAATGGTGGCAATCAAAAGAGTAAATGCAGAATTGCCTACATCGTACAAAATCCAGTACTTTTCAAGCCTTGTTAATTTGAAGGATGTTTTCATACATAAACCAGCCTTTCTTGTTTGATGCCTGCTTTTGAAAAACAGGTATATTATCATTATAGCATCAAAAAGCCTGGTTTCACAAGTATATCCTGTTTTGCACTTAAGTAAATAGGGAAAATGCATACGAAATAACTAGATAAAAAATATCAAATCTTGTAACAGGCTGAATTCTGTGGTATTCTATAAGGTAAAGTGAAGCGTTAAAGGAGGAGGTATCCATGCAGCAGGCGGGAAAAAGCAATGCATTGTTGTGCAATATATTTCTAATCGGATTTATGGGTACAGGAAAAAGTACGGTGGCAAAGGCGCTGAAAAAGGAAACAGGCGCAGAAATTATAGAGATGGATCAATTGATTGCGCAGAGAGAAAATTTGTCAATTCCTAAGATTTTCGAGGAAAAAGGAGAAGCGTATTTTCGTAATGTGGAAACAGAGCTTTTGATGGAATTACAGTCAGGAGAGAAAACGATTGTTTCTTGCGGCGGCGGAGTGCCAATGCGCGAAAAAAATGTCCTCGAAATGAAAAAGAGCGGAAAAGTAGTATTATTAACGGCTTTGCCGGAAACAATTTTGGAGCGGGTCAGGGACAATGAGGACAGACCGCTTTTGCAGAATAGAAAAAGTGTGGAAGGAATCCGTGAGCTGATGGAGCAGAGACGGGAAAAATACGAGGCAGCTGCAGATGTGATGGTAGCTACCGATGGAAAAAGTGCAGAAACGATTGCCCGTGAGATTCTTCAGACAATCCGATAGCGTTCAGAGGCGGGAGGAACAAAAAAGATGGAATCATTAAAAATTCGAAATATGGAGCTGGGAGCAGGAAGACCAAAAATCTGTGTGCCTTTGACGGGGAGTGATCAGGAGCAGCTTCAGGCCGAAGCTGAGGCGGCAATGAAAAAATCTATTGATCTCGTTGAGTGGAGAGGCGATTGTTTTTGTCGCGTGCATGATCTGACGGAGATGGAGCAAACTGCAAAAATTTTGCGTCAACAGATGGGGGATTGCCCGATTCTATTTACCTGCCGTACCGAAGACGGCCGGTTTTCTATTTCTATCCGGGATTATATAGAATTAAATAAAAGGATGATCGCTACGGGCTGCATTGATCTGGTAGATGTTGAGTTGTTTATGGGAGATATGGTCTGCCGCGAACTGGTGGAGTATGCGCATGCGCATCATGTGGCGGTTGTGATATCCAATCATGAGTTTGAGAAGACACCGGATGTGGATGTGATGGTCCGGCGTTTGCAGTCGATGCGCTATCTTGGCGCGGATGTGCCGAAAATTGCAGTGATGCCGAAAAATAATCGTGATGTATTAAAGCTTTTGCAGGCGACCGATACGTTTAACCAGTGGTTTGGTGACTGTCCGATCATTACGATGTCTATGGGGAAAATGGGTGTCATCAGCAGACTTTGCGGTGAGACATTTGGTTCTGCCCTTACGTTTGCTACTGTTGGAAAGGCGTCGGCACCAGGGCAGATTTCCGTGGATGAAGTAGAGACAATTTTGGATATTTTGCATCAATAGTTTTGACAGGGGATGATAAATTCAATGGGCGAAGTCCTTTTACAGTTAGAAAATATTAAGAAAAATTTTGATGGAACGGATGTGTTAAACGGGATTGATCTTTCGATTGAGAAGGGAGAATTCATCACGTTTCTCGGTTCTTCCGGATGTGGAAAGACAACCACGTTGCGTATTATTGCGGGATTGGAGACGCCGGATGAGGGGAGAGTAATCCTTGAAGGAAAAGATGTGACAAGCCTGGAACCGAACCAGAGAAATGTCAATACGGTGTTTCAAAATTATGCATTGTTTCCTCATATGACGGTGGCAGAAAATGTGGGATATGGCCTGAAGATTAAGAAGACGCCGAAACAGGAAATCAAAAAGAAAGTGAAAGAAATGCTGGAACTCGTTCAGCTGGAAGGTTTTGAAAAGCGTAAGCCATCGGAACTAAGCGGTGGCCAGAAACAGCGTGTGGCGATTGCGAGGGCACTGGCAAACAATCCAAGTCTGCTCCTTTTGGACGAACCTCTTGGGGCTTTGGATCTTCAGCTTCGCAGAACGATGCAGCATGAACTGAAACATTTGCAGAAAAAACTTGGGATTACGTTTGTTTATATCACGCATGATCAGGAAGAAGCCATCAATATGTCAGATCGAATCGTAGTCATGAACAATGGATTTTTTGAGCAGATCGGAACTTCAGATGAGGTATATAATCATCCGAAAACCAGCTATGTGGCCACTTTTGTGGGGAATGCGAACATTCTTCATGGGACGATAGAAAAGGTCGTGGATGGAAAGGCTCTGGTACAGTTGTGTGATGGAAAAGCGCTTGTAGATATGGAAGCGTATGCTTTGGAAGCAGGAGATCGGGTGACGGTGGCTGTTCGCAGTGAAAATATTCAGGTGGACGAGGATTGTGGCTGTGGACTGTATGCAACGGTCATGGAAAAGACGTTTTCCGGAGGGATGCTTCGCATGATTTTGCAGGCAAAAGATGGAACAGAGCTTGTGGCCAGCCGCCATGGCATTGATGCCAGAGCAAATGTTGGAGATGAAATTTGTTTTCGATGGGAATCTGATCATGCTGTGTTTGTTGATGTGCCTGATTGCAAAAGGGGAGTGAGAAAATGATCAGCAAAAAGAAGCGAATAACCTGGGCAGCACTCCCGTTGTATCTGTTTACTATCCTTTTTGTAGTTGGGCCGATGATTTATATGACAGCACTGAGTTTTGCAAGCAACAAAGGCGGCTATGGAGTGGAATGGACATTCACACTGGATAATTATCGTCAGATTTTTCAGCCGGTATATTTGCAGACATTTGGGCAGTCGTTTCAGCTTGCGATTTCGAGTACGTTGATTATTGTACTTCTGGGGTATCCTTTTGGCTATTTTATGTCAAAATTGAGGGCAAAAGGAAAAAGCAGAATGATGCTGCTGATTATGCTGCCGTTTTGGGTAAATAGCCTGATTCGGCTTTATGGATGGATTATCATTCTTCAGACAAAAGGTGTGCTGAATGGAATTTTGCAAAATTTGGGATTGATTGAGAAACCACTGAAGCTTTTGTACAGTTATCCTGCGGTTCTGCTTGGGATGGTATATGCGTTGCTCCCGTTTATGATTTTGTCGGTTTATACAAGTGCGGAGAAACTGGACTGGACATTGATTGAGGCATCGAGAGATCTGGGGGCTGGAAAATGGCAGACGTTTCGCTATATCACGTTTAAGCTGACATTTCCGGGGTTGTTATCCGGCGTGATTCTCAGTTTTATTCCCTCCATGGGTCTGTTTTTTATCGCGGATATCCTGGGCGGAAATAAAATCGTTCTGGTGGGAAGTCTGATTCAGGATCAAATGACAAGAGGAAGCAACTGGCCCTTTGCGGCGGCACTGGCAGTTGTGCTTACGATATTGACATCACTTTGTATCTATCTGTACTCAAAAATTACGCATGCGGAAGAACTGGAGGGTATGTGATGAAAAAAAACACCAAATGGTCCAATTTGTATATGGGATTGATTTTATTGTTTCTGTATCTTCCAATTTTCTTTGTAATATTGTATTCTTTTAATGAATCGAGAACAACGGCGATCTGGGGCGGATTTTCTATGAAGTGGTATGAAGAGCTGTCTCGGGACAGAGATCTTTTGGAGGCTCTTGGCAACAGTCTGGTGCTTGGAGTGGCCAGCTGTGTGACTGCGGCAGTGATTGGAACGCTAGGAGCGGTAGGGTTGGCGCGGTCGCATTTGAAAACAAAGGGAATGGTCGAATATGTGGCGAGATTGCCGATTATGATCCCGGAGATTATACTGGGTATGGTGTTTATGGCATTTTTTTCTCTGCTGAATCTGCCGTTTGGTATGGTGACTTTGGTGATTGCACATACGGCATTTTGTATTCCCTATATTTTGATGAATGTCAAGACAAGACTGGTGGGAATGGATCCTTCTTTGGAAGAGGCGGCCAGAGATCTTGGCGCGTCTTCCGGCAGAGCTTTTGTGGATATTATCCTGCCTCTTTTGATGCCGGGAGTTTTGTCTGGAGCGTTGCTGGCGTTTGCGATGTCTTTGGATGATGTTGTGATTAGTATTTTTGTAAATGGACCAAGATTAAACACATTGCCGATTAAGGTATACACGCAAATGAAATTCGGTGTGACTCCGGAAATCAATGCGTTGTGTACACTGATGCTTGGTGCAACGTTACTGGTGCTGGCAATCTGGACGATTATGAAAAAACTGCACAGGTAACTGCATATAGAAAGATTTTAAAGGAGATTATTATGAAAAAAATGAAAAAATGGATGGCAGGTGCATTATGTATGTCTGTGGCAGCGTCACTGATGAGTGGCTGCGGCCAAAGCAAAGGAAGTGAGGAGAAAGAACTTGTTCTGTTTACCTGGGAAGGGATGTTTCCACAGGAGGTACTGGACGGGTTTGAGGAAGAGACGGGAATTAAGATTGTATATTCCAACTTTGACACAGACGAAACGATGCTGGAGAAACTTGCGCAGGCGAAAGGCGGTGACTATGATCTGGTTATCGCGGATGACTATATTGTAGAGGCAGCAATTCAGGAAGGTCTTGTGCAAAAGTTGGATAAAGAGAAGGTGAGCAATTTTAAAAATATCAATCCGCTGTATCAGGGACAATTTTATGATCCTGCAGATGAGTATACGGTGCCTTATGGCGCGGGCATTCCTTTGATCGTCTATGATCCGGAGACGGTAGATTTTGAAATCAAAGGATATGAAGATCTGTGGAATGAGTCTTTGAAAGACAGCGTAGCTTTGACAGCTAATTATCGCGTGATCAATGGAATCACTCTTCTGTCTATGGGAAAATCCATGAATGAGGAGGATCCTGCCGTGATCGAGGAGGCTGGCAAAAAGCTTCTGGAGCTTGCTCCAAATGTACGATTGATTCAGGATGATAACACACAGAATGCATTGCTGAATGGCGAGGCTTCTGTTGCGTTTTTATACACTTCTCAGGTGACACAGGCGTTGGCTGAGAATCCTGATCTGAAAGTGGTCTATCCTGAGGAGGGGCTTGGTTTCGGAATTATGGCGGGGTTTGTTCCATCCGAGGCACCAAACAGTGAAGCTGCTTTTGAATTTCTGAATTATATTCTGGAGCCGGAGATTTCCGCACAGTGTTTTGATTACATTGGATATTACTGTACCACACAGGCTGCCGATGATCTGGTAAATCCTGATCTGGTAGTGCCGGATTCTGTGACGAAAGGAGAAATCATCCAGAATGTAAGCGAAGAAGCAGATGCTGCCTACAATAAAAACTGGACAGAATTTAAGGCAGCCTGCGATTAAAATATAATAAAGTTAAGGTTAGGTAAGACAAAAAATGAAGGTTTTTCACGGAACAGCAACTTATGAGGGGATTGCAATAGGAAAGGTTCAGTATTTAAGAAAAAATGAACAGCATATCCGGCAATATACAGTAGAAAATGCCAGAAGAGAGATCCGGCGTTTTCAAAAGGCGAAAGAGAAGACGCTGGATGGTCTGAAATTTATGCTGGAACAGATGGAACAGGAATTTATGGAAAGCGAAGCAAAAATCTTACGGAGAAGAATTAAACTGTTGGAAGATGGAAGCTTTGCAAGAGCCATTGAGAGCCAGGTTCTTTCTGAGAAAGTGAATGCTGCCTATGCAATTATAACGACGAGAGATGAGATTGCCAGAACATTTGCAAAAATGAATGATGAGGTTGTTCGCAATCGAATTACGGATATCAAAGATATTTCAAATCGAATGATTTTGATGATCGAGGGAATTGCGAGAGAAGATTATGCGAATATGGAACCGGTGATCGTGGTTGCCAATAATCTCTCTCCGACAGAAGTCATGGAGATGGATCAGAACAAACTTCTGGCATTTGTCAGCCGTGAAGGCTCTCCTGTTTCACACACAGCTATTATTTCCAAGACATTGAGCATTCCTGCTTTGATTGGAATAGAGGTTGACCCTTCCTGGGAAGATAAGATGGCGATTGTAGATGGCTATGAAGGCGCTTTTTATCTGGAGCCAACAAGAAGGGTTTTGGAAAAATACCAGGAAATGCAGCAGAAAGAGCAGCAGGACAAAGAATTCCTGATGAAGCTGCGGAACATGGAGGATGTGACTTTAGACGGAACGAAAGTGAGACTGTATGCCAATATTCGCAGTTTAGAAGACATTCGAAGCGTACAGGAGGTGGGGGCCTCCGGTATCGGTCTTTTGCGAAGTGAGTTTCAGTATCTGGGCAGAGAAAACTATCCGAGAGAGGCGGAACTTTTCCGCGCCTATCGAAAAGTTGCTTCCATTATGGGGGAGAAGCTTGTGATTATCCGTACACTGGATATCGGAGCAGATAAGAAGGCGGAATACATGGATTTGCCGGACGAAGAAAATCCGGCAATGGGAAACAGAGGAATTCGTGTCTGCCTGGAGCGGCGTAAAATGTTTAAAGCGCAGCTTCGCGCCATTTACCGCGCCAGCGCGTTTGGAAATCTGGCTATCATGTATCCGATGATTACTTCTCTGGAAGAAGTCCATGAAATTAAAAAGATTATCCAGGAGGTCGTGGAGGGTCTTAATCAGAAGGAGATTCCTTTTGGAAAAATTCAGCATGGCATTATGGTGGAGACACCGGCGGCTGTTATGATTGCGGATGATCTTGCAAAAGAAGTGGACTTCCTAAGCCTTGGTACGAACGATCTGACACAGTATATACTGGCGATGGATCGCAAAAATTCAAGCTTGAAGGATCGTTACGATGAACATCATCCGGCAGTACTGAAAATGATAAAAATGACGATTGATGCTGCTCACAGACAGGGCTGTTGGGCCTGCATCTGCGGCGAGTTGGCAGGAGATACGACAATGACAAAGACCTTCCTTGAGATGGGAGTGGATGTGCTGTCTGTTGTTGCACCAAGCGTATTGTCGGTAAGAAAGACCATCCGCGAAATACGGTTGGGAGAAGAATAGAATACAGATAAAAAAAGAAAGATGTCTCTGGAGAAAAGATAAAATTGTCAGGGATGTCTTTCTTTTTGTGAAAAATAGATAAAATAAAGAAGGGAAAATAATGAAAAGTATGTAAGCGATGAAAGACGTATTGCCGTGTTGAATGCCGTGGAAGAACTTTTTTTAAAATGCAGATGTAGAAGCCGTACCATGTGTGCTCTGCAAAAATCATGGACCATTTACATGGGGAAAAGATGCTCATGAAGCTGTTCACAATGCAGCTGTTCTGGAGGAAGTAGCGAAAATGGCTGCTTACAGTGAATTGATAAATCCGAAAATTTCAGATGCGCCGCAGGCGTTGATGGATAAGCATTATTTCCGTAAACACGGTGCCAATGCTTATTATGGACAAAAGTAACAATCTATTCTTTTGAATGTTTTGTATTAAGCCAGAAGAAAACACCTCAGATTCTGCTGTAGCAGATTGAGGTGTTTTCTTCCTTATCAGGCACGTGAAAAAAATTATTTTTGCTCTGCAAACCATGCTTTCATAGTATCCAGTATCTGAACAAGCTCTTTTTCCTGAATGATATAGGGAACCATCGCGTATATATATTTCAGGAAGGGGCGGGAGAAGACGCCGCGACGGTAGGCGAAATCCTGAAAACCTTCAATTACAGTGCTATCATATACTTCGATGCAGACACAGCCTCCCATAATACGAACTTCTTTGATGCGTGGATTGGTAAAACCATTCATTTCTCCTTTCATGATTGCTTCAATTTTTTTAATCTTTTCCATATAATTGTCACGCTCAAACAGTTCAATGGATTTGAGAGCAACGGCACAGGCGAGGGCATTTCCCATGAAGGTTGGTCCATGCATCAGTGCGTGACGGTCATCGTCGCTGTAGAAGCCGTTGAATACCTTGTGGTTGGCTACGGTGACAGCGTGACCGATGTATCCCCCTGTGAGTGCTTTTCCGAGAACGAGAATGTCAGGAAGAACTTCATCCGCTACGAAGCGGTAACCGGTACGCCCAAAGCCGGTGGCTACCTCATCAAAAATCAAAAGGACATCATATTGATCACACAGTTCTCTGGCACGCTTCAGGAAGGAAATGTCATACATGCGCATACCGCCTGCTCCCTGCAGAAGTGGTTCTACAATAAAACAGGTTAGCTTGTCATGGTATTTGTGAAAGGCATCTTCTAATGCAGAAATCTCTGTTGGAATATGAACGACGCCTTTTTTCTCTTCAAAAGCAAAGTGGTAATCTTCATCATCTCCGACTTCCATAGCTTTGAAGGTATCGCCGTGGTAGGCATGTTCAAGAGCAAGGACCGTATCGCGATTGCTGCCGCGGTTTGTGTTGAATTGCAGTGCCATTTTCAGTGCAACTTCGACAGCAACACTGCCGGAGTCGGAGAAAAAGCAGTAATCCAGATCTCCGGGAAGAAAGCTTTCCAGTTTTTCGGATAATTTCAGCACCGGGTCATGGGTAAGACCGCCGAGCATTACGTGGGAGAAGTGGTCAGCTTGTGTTTTGATGGCTTCTGTCAGTTCCGGGTGTTTGTAGCCGTGGATCATACACCACCAGGAGGAAACGGAATCAATCAGTTTCTGGTCTTCGGTGTAGAGATAGACACCTTTGGCGTCAACGATTTTATAAGGTTGTTTCATAGTTTTCATTTGTTCATAAGGATACCAGATCATAATGTATTACCTTTCTGTTTTATTCATAAAGTGAAGTCAGTGTGTTGATGTCAAGGTCCAAATCTGTGTCATCATCCCTGACGCAGGCTAGAACCTTCAGCCCTGTCATAGATTCACACATGCGAAGGTTGTCTTCTTCCATGACATTACCGGGATGATAGTGGTTGAAGATCAGACCTTTGATGGGAAGATTTCTGGAGCGCATGTATTCTACAGTCAAAACAACGTTGTTGATGGTGCCAAGTCCGGCATCTGCAACAATGAGGCTGGAGAGATGAAGTTCTCTGATCACGTCTTCCAGCTGAATTTTTTCTTCGTCAAAGCAGAGCGGGCAGAGAATTCCGCCGCTTCCCTCTAACGTGACGTAATCATAGGACTGGCTGACTGCGTGAAAGCCCTTTTTAACGGCCTCCATGTTAACAGGGTTACCTTCCAGACGGGAGGCAAGGTGAGGAGAATATGCATGCTCATAGACGAAAGGACACATCTCATTCAGAGGCTGGTTGATACCGGAGATCTGTTGTACAAAAAGAGCATCGCCGGGAATCAGACTTCCGTCTTGGCGGCGCTCATTGCCGCTCATAGCTGCTTTATAATAAGCGGCTTTTTTATTATTTTGGGCAAGTTTTTTGACAATTAGGGCGGTGACAAAGGTTTTGCCTACATCTGTGCCCGTTCCTGTAATAAAAAGATTTTTACTCATCAATCAATTTCACCTCATATCCCAATTCATTCAAAAGCTGCAGATCGGTCTGTACGGTAATTCCTGCCGTAGTCAGCATATCGCCGGAGATGGCTGCATTGGCGCCGCTTTGAAAACATGCCTTTCCTTTGTCGCCGAGCAGTCCGCGTCCGCCTGCAAGGCGAATCATTCCGTCCGGAATAAGAAAACGGAAAATGGCTGTGATGCGGCAAAGCTCATCATTCGTCAACACACGATTGTTCTCATAAGGCGTGCCCGGAATGGGATTTAACAGGTTGACAGGGATAGATTTGACGCCCAGCTCTCTGGCTGTGAGAACCATATCGATGCGGTCTTCCATGGTTTCTCCAAGTCCCATAATGCCGCCGGAGCAGATGGAAAGACCGGCGCGTCTGGCGGCTTTTAAAGTTTCGATTTTTTCTTCGTAGGTATGTGTCGTGCAGACCTGAGGAAAGTAATTTCTGGAGGATTCCAGATTGCAGTGTACGCGGGAGGCACCGGCCTCTTTGATTTTTTTGAATTGTTCTTCATTGAGAAGTCCAAAGGAAACGCATACCTGGATATTGGTCTGTCTGCGAATTTCACGAATGCTTTCACAGACCTGGTCAACTTCTTTGTCAGAGAGACGTTTCCCGGAAGTAACGATCGAATAGCGAAGAACGCCCTGTTCATCGTTGTGACGTGCACCCTCGAGCAGCGATTCTGTATCAAGAAGAGGATAAGAATCCTGACAGGTAGTATGGTAATGGGCACTTTGCGCACAGTATTTGCAATCCTCAGAGCAACGACCACATTTTCCATTGATGATCGTACAAATGTCAAAAGTATTTCCGTTAAAATGTTCACGGATTTCATCGGCTGCCTGTGTGAGTTGATCCAGCGGTGCATCCACCAGAGTGAGTGCTTCTTCTCTGGTGATGACTGCGTTGGAAAATATTTTTTCTTTGAGTTGCTGTATCGTGTTCATAAATAAAATCCTTTCGTATATTGCAAATGGAAATCTACGATTTTTAGATAATGGAAGTTAACGCGTTTATCTGTTTAACTGCAGCAATGGTTTGATTCGTTTTACAAAAAATGCACACAGGATGCAAAGACAGATATCTCCTGGGACTGCCAGCAAAAAGCAGTACAAAAACAGAGGCCAGACACCGATTGGAGTGTCAATGACAAAATTGCAGATGATATAGTAATAGACCATTCCTGCTGCGTAGACAATCAGAAGTCCGGTAAAATTGGCGGCTAAAAGGTTTTTGATAGTAAACTTCATGCGTTCTGCCATTGTTCCGGTAACGTAGGTGGCAATGCAAAAACCAATGAGGTAACCGAAGCTTGGCTTAAATACATACCAGATGCCGCCTCCTTCGGAAAAAATCGGAAGACCTGCCAGGCCGAGTACCAGATAGGCGATAACGCTGAAAGCACCGAGCTTACCGCCAAGCAAAAGACCTGCAAGCGTAGTAAAGAGGAACTGGAGTGTAAAGGGAACGACTGGAACAGGGACTTTGATGAAAGCCCCAACCGCAATCAATGCAGTAAAAATACCGCAGTAGATCAATTCCTGAACAGAAACCTTCTGACGAATAGAAGCAACTGTGTTTTGAGAAAAATTTGTGTCATTCATAATTGTCAATCCTTTCTTTTTATCCTATCGTTTTATAATGTTAACCAAAATATAATATTAAGTTTACTAATAGAAAAGAAAAATGTCAACTCTATTTTTGACAAAGTTGACATTTTGGGATTCTATGAAATTAAAGTGCGCGTTTTAATGCGGCAATAAATTCCGGTGTGGTACCGCAGCAACCACCAAGAATTCGGGCTCCGACGTTTTTGAGTGTGACCATATGCTGTGCAAATTCAGCGGCTTCCATCTGGTAGACGGCCTGTCCCTGCTCATTGATGACTGGCATGCCGGCGTTTGGTTTGGCGATGACAGGGATACTGACACTCTCGGCAACGTTTCGGATAATGCTTTCCAGCTGATCCGGGCCTACGGAACAGTTCAGTCCTACTGCACTGGCTCCGGCAGCTTCCAGCATTGGAGCTGCTTCAAAAATCGTTCCGCCTGTAAAGAAACTTCCGTCAGCTTCGGCTGTCATGGAGCACATGATTGGCAGGTCGCAGACTTCATTGGCAGCCTCCACGGCTGCACAGGCTTCCTGAATATTGAAGATTGTTTCTGCAACCAGAAGATCAACGCCTGCTTCTGCCAGAAGGCTGATCTGTACTTTGTAGGCGTCCAGAGCCTGTTCATAAGTCAGGCTGCCGAAAGGCTCCATCATCTCTCCGGTTGTCGTGATGTCTCCTGCCACATAAGCCTGTCCGTCAACTGCCTCTTTGGACAATGCAACCAGGTTGTGGTTTAATTCTTTTATCTGGTTCTCCAGGTGATATTTTGCCAGATTTATTGGATTTCCACCGAAAGTGGGGGCATAGACAATCTGACTTCCTGCATGGATATAATTCCTCTGGAGATTGATTAGTATATCTCTGTGCTCCAAAATCCATTGTTCGGTGCAGACACCTTTTGGCATTCCGGCAGCCATCAGGTTGGAACCTGTAGCACCATCCAGAAGAACAGGATTGGAAGCAAGCTGTTTAAATTCTTCTCTTGTCATAGTCATTTCCTTTCCAAATATGGTTTTTTTCTCAATTGGATTTATTGTATCACAACTTTTAGAAAACTTACAGATAGTTTTTGACTTTCGTGTCGCAGAGTGTTAAAATCAATTACATTGAAAGCAAGTATGCCTGAGTGTACTTGAGATAAAAGGAGAGAGAACAATGATTGACGGAAAAAAAGTATTGTTCAGTGGTATGCAGGCCACTGGTAATCTGACTCTGGGAAATTATCTGGGAGCACTGAAAAACTGGGTAACTCTCAGTGATGAATATGAATGCTTTTACAGTGTTGTAGATATGCATTCGATTACAGTAAGACAGGATCCGGCTACTTTAAGAAAGAGAGCGCGTGCACTGTTGACACTTTATATTGCAGCAGGACTGGATCCGAAGAAAAACTGCATTTATTATCAGTCCCATGTATCCTGTCACGCAGAATTGAGCTGGATTCTCAATTGTTTTACTTACATGGGAGAACTCAACCGTATGACACAGTTTAAGGACAAAGCTGCCAAGCATGCAGATAACATCAATGCAGGTCTGTTTACGTACCCTGTTTTGATGGCAGCCGATATTCTTCTGTATCAGGCTGATGTAGTGCCGGTAGGTGTCGACCAGATGCAGCATCTGGAGCTGACAAGAGATATTGCAGAGCGTTTCAACAATATCTACGGAGATGTCTTTACAATTCCGGAGGCATATATTGGAAAAGTCGGTGCAAAAATTATGAGTCTGCAGGAGCCTTCCAAGAAAATGTCCAAATCCGATGAGAATCCAAATGGAAGTATTTATCTGATGGATGACCCGGATACAATTATGAGAAAATGCAAACGCGCCGTTACGGATTCGGAGGCACAGATTCTCTATCGTGATGAGCAGCCGGGTGTGAAGAACCTGATTAGCATTTACTGTGCATGTACAGGAAAGACTCCGGAAGAAGTGGAGAAAGAGTTTGACGGCAAGGGTTATGGTGATTTCAAAGTGGCAGTCGGAGAATCTGTTGTGGCGATTTTGAAGCCTTTACAGGAGGAAGTTGCCCGCCTGAACAAAGAAAAATCATATATTGATTCTATTATTAAAGAAAATGCGGAGAAAGCAAATTACTACGCAACGAAGACACTTCGCAAGGTACAGAGAAAAGTAGGTTTCCCTGACCGCATCCGCTAATCAAAAGGTATCGCTGATTTTTTACAATCATGCGATACCTTTTTTGTCGTATGTGCACCATTTTCCTGGTCAACGAAACACTTTCCACCGGCAGGGGTGGGGGTGATTACTTCCGGAGTTTTTTATGACCGCCTTTCATCCGAGAGGGATACCCAGCGAGGCATGTCGATTTTCTTGCTTTTTCTGCGCCGCTTATAGATTGCTCTTGACGCAAACTCGCACGCGGTGCTCAAATAGTGCGTCGCGAGCAATCGCTATGCTCGAAAAAACTGCGAAAATTTCTCCAAATGTCTGCGCTGGGTATCCCTCTCGAACGAGTGCGGTCATGTAAAAAACTCCTATGTTTTCATAAATTTTCGTAAATAATGCAAATTTTAAAAAAACTATCAAATTTTATACGATCTTTTGTCTGGTATATCGTCCAACAAAAGACACTGCCAATAAAGTAGAACGGCCTATTTGCACAGATCGACAACTTTGCATAATCAAAGTGCAGATAGCTCCGCTTCCGAGGGCAGACCTTTGGCAGATTTTCGCCGGATTGGCGAGCATAGCGATTGCTTTGCAAACACTGTTTGAGCACTTTGTGCGAGTTTGTTTGTAAAGCAATCTATAGGCGGCGCAGCCAGACAAGAAAATCAACAGGTTGCCA
>JALFVM010000138.1 GCA_022787145.1 Lachnospiraceae bacterium
CACTCACCTCCACGTGTTCTGTAGTGTGTCAGTCTT
Organism: Lachnospiraceae bacterium; assembly: GCA_022787145.1. Classification (GTDB taxonomy): domain Bacteria; phylum Bacillota; class Clostridia; order Lachnospirales; family Lachnospiraceae; genus JALFVM01. Next base: position 37 of record JALFVM010000138.1, read on the forward strand.
ATAGGGAAACTATATCAGAAGGAAGATAGAATTAAAAGTGAAGGGTAGCCAACTTGTTTCATGACGCATTGGTGCCTTTCGCAGAAAGGCGGATTATATTTATGATATTACAGATTCCATCAAAAGTGGCAGTGATTCTGGACACGCTGCAGGCCCATGGCTATGAGGCATACGCCGTGGGCGGCTGTGTGCGGGATACTCTTTTGGACCGCCTTCCGGATGACTGGGATATCACCACTTCGGCAAGACCGGAGGAAGTAAAAGAATTATTTCGAAGGACGGTGGACACGGGCCTGCAGCATGGCACGGTCACCGTCCTTTTGGGTGATGAAGGATTTGAAGTAACGACTTACCGGATTGACGGAGAATATACCGATCACCGTCATCCGGCAGAGGTTGTGTATGCCTCTTTGCTTTCTGAGGATTTGATGCGGCGTGATTTTACGATTAATGCGATGGCATATAATGACCAGACCGGTCTTGTAGATCTGTTTGGAGGAATTGAGGATATTCAAAGAAAAGTCATCCGCTGTGTGGGAGAGCCGATGGAGCGCTTTACGGAAGATGCGCTTCGGATTATGCGTGCTGTGCGTTTTTCGGCACAGCTTGGTTTTTCCATCGAGGAGAAAACATGGGAGGCACTGAAAGAACTGGCACCGACGCTTGTCCATGTCAGTCAGGAACGGATTCAGGTAGAACTGGTGAAGCTTCTTGTATCGGCGCATCCGCATTATGTGAAGAAATTACAGGAGGCTAAAATTCTTACGGTGATTTTGCCGGAGCTTGGAGAAATCAGCCAGGACAGACTCAAACATCTGCAGGCACTTCCGGCAGATAAGAAGCTTCGTCTGGCGGCACTTTTGCTGCCGCTTGGTGACCGGAAGGCGCAGGCAGTCCTTCGCCGACTGAAATTTGACAACGATACGATCTCTACGGTTGGACGTTTGATTCGCTGGTATGACAGAGATTTTGAGCAGGGGCTTTTGGACATGCGCCATGCGCTCAATGAGATTGGCGATGATCTGATGGAGATGCTTTTGCAGTTTCAAAAGTATCGTCATCCGGTAGAGGAAGCAAAAAAAGCTTTTTTGGAGGTAGTAAGACTGGGGCAGTGTTACCAGTTAAAGCAGCTTGCACTGACAGGCAATGATCTGATCGCTATGGGGATAAAGCCGGGGCGGCAGATCGGAGAGTATCTGCAAGATTGCCTGGCACTGGTGCTGGATGAGCCGGACAAAAATGAGAAAGCCTATCTGCGTACTTATGTAGAGACGCTTCAACAAAAATAAATACAGATAAGACATGGAAAGACAATTCTACTCATAGAATAGAAAGTACGAAAATGACGTGCAAAAAAGATATGGGGGGATTGTCTTTTGTATGATTATGGACTCAGTGTAATGCAGCAATATGGACTGAACGTACAACATTCTTACAGGGGCAGAGGGGCTTTGATCTGCCAGACGCAGGAAGGACTTTATCTTCTTCGGCCTTTTGTGGGATCCGTCAAAAGACTGGAACGGCAGTGTCGGCTTCTTACGATGCTTTCCGAAGAATATGGAATGCGTGTGGATGTACCTCTTTTTAATCTGGAAGGAAGTCTGGTGTCAACCGATGAGCAGGAAACTTCCTATGTGCTTCGCCGATGGTACGAGGGAAAAGAATGTGATACGAGAGACAAGGAGGAAGTGCTTCGCAGTGTGGAAGCTCTTGCACAGCTTCATCGGGCAATGAAAATGCCGGGGCTTGAGCAAGAAACTTTGGAGCCTTTGCAGCAGGAGTATCTGCGGCATAACCGGGAACTTCGCAAGATTCGCAAGTTTATCCGAGGGAAAAAAGTCAGCAGTCCATTTGAACGGCAGTATTTAAACAGTGTGGAAGAATTTCTGGAATGGGCACAGGAGGCTGTGCAATGTCTGCAAGAGTCTTCTTATGAACAGCTTCGCCAGGAGGTACAAAAACAGGGGCTGATTTGTCACGGGGAGTTTAATCAGCATCATGTCCTGCTGCAGGGAAACCAGATCTCCATTACCGGCTTTGACAAATGGAAATATGACCTTCAAGTAGCGGATCTCTACTGCTTCATGCGCAAGATACTGGAAAAAGCAGACTGGGATGTGCGTCTCGGGGAAAAGATGCTCGAGACGTATGACAGAGCAAAAACATTGTCCAAACAGGAATATGAACACTTAAAGATTCGTTTTTCCTATCCGGAAAAGTACTGGAAGCTCGCTAATTATTACTATGCACATAACAAGGCGTGGATATCAGAAAAAAATGTCGAAAAATTGCAGAATGTGTTGAGGCAGAAAAAAGCATGGCGCGAATTTATTCGGGAAATCTTCTAAATATACAGGATTTATTATTCCCTTTTTTGTTTATTTAGTATATAATAAGAGCTGAACAAAAAACTGGTGGGAGGTACATTAGATGGACTACAAAAAAGTATATGAAGACTGGCTTTCCAATCCTTATTTTGATGAGGATACAAAAGCTGAATTAAAAGCAATCGAAAATGATGAGAACGAGATTAAAGAGCGTTTTTATATGGACCTTGAGTTTGGTACTGCAGGTCTGAGAGGTGTAATCGGAGCAGGTACAAACCGCATGAATATTTATGTGGTTCGTAAGACTACACAGGGTCTGGCAAATTATATCAAAGCTGTAGGTGGAGAGAGCAAGGGTGTGGCAATCGCTTACGATTCCAGACGTATGTCTCCGGAGTTTGCCAAAGAAGCAGCGCTTTGCCTAGCAGCAAACGGAATCAAAGCCTATATTTTTGAATCTTTAAGACCGACACCGGAGCTTTCCTTCGCGCTTCGTCATCTGGGATGCATTTCCGGAATCAATATCACAGCAAGCCACAATCCGCCGGAATACAATGGATACAAAGTTTACTGGGAAGACGGTGCGCAGATCACACCACCTCATGATACAGGAATCATGGATGAAGTGAAGAAAGTGACAGATTACAATAACGTTCTGACTATGGACGAGGATGCTGCAAAGGCTGCAGGTCTTTATGAAGTCATCGGCAAAGAGGTGGATGATGCTTATATTGCAGAGCTGAAAAAACAGGTTTTACATATGGATGCCATCGAAAAAGAGGGCAAAAACCTGAAGATCGTATATTCTCCTCTCCATGGAACAGGAAATATCCCTGCAAGAAGAATTCTCAAAGAGCTGGGATTTGAAAATGTTTATGTTGTAAAAGAGCAGGAGCTGCCTGACGGAGAGTTCCCGACTGTCAGCTATCCGAATCCGGAGGCAGATGAAGCCTTTGATCTTGGATTAAAACTGGCAAAAGAAGTGGATGCAGACCTCGTTCTGGCAACAGACCCGGATGCAGACAGACTTGGTGTTCGTGTCAAGGACAAGGATGGGGTATATCACAACCTGACAGGAAATATGTCCGGATGCCTGCTTGCAGATTATGAGATCGGACAGAGAAAAGAGCTGTTCGGCCTTCCGGATGACGGCGCTTTAATCAAAACAATCGTTACCAGCAATCTGGCAGATGCCATTGCAAAATACTACGATGTGCGTCTGATTGAAGTATTGACAGGATTCAAGTTTATCGGTCAGCAGATTCTTGGATTTGAGACAAAGGGCAAGGGAACTTACCTCTTCGGTTTTGAGGAAAGCTATGGATGCCTGATCGGAACGCATGCAAGAGACAAAGATGCGATCGTTGCAACGATGGCACTGTGTGAGGCTGCTGCATACTATAAGACTCAGGGCAAGACCTTATGGGATGCTATGATCGATATGTATGAGAAATACGGATATTACAAAGATGACATTCAGTCTATCACCTTAAAGGGTATTGAAGGACTGGAAAAAATTCAGAAGATCTTAAGCGAGCTGAGAACAAATGCACCGACTCAGATTGGCGATTACAAGGTTCTGGTAGCACGTGATTACAAAGCGGACACAGTTAAAGATCTCGAGACAGGAGAGGTAACTCCGACAGGACTTCCTTCCTCCAACGTACTTTACTATGAACTGACAGACGATGCATGGCTTTGCGTTCGTCCTTCCGGTACAGAGCCGAAAGTAAAATTCTACTATGGAATTAAGGGAACTTCTCTGGAAGATGCAGATGCAAAATCAGCAGCACTCGGAAAAGATGTTCTGGCAATGGTTGATGATATCATGTCAAAACTTTAAGAGGCATTTTTGATGGAAAATCAAACATATTCCTTTCAGGATTTTGTTGACATTATCAAACGGCTGCGCGCAGATGACGGCTGTCCCTGGGATCGGGAGCAGACGCATCAGTCGCTGAAAAAATGTCTGACGGAAGAATGCAATGAAGTCCTGGAGGGGATTGAAATCTATGAGTCTACCGGTGACTGGGACAACCTTTGTGAAGAACTGGGAGATGTACTTCTTCAGGTGGTCATGCACAGCGTGATTGCGCAGGAAGAGGGGATTTTTAACATTGATGATGTCATTCAGGGAATTTCCGAAAAAATGGTTCGGCGTCATCCTCATGTGTTCGGAAATGGGAGAGCAGACAACGCTTCGCAAGTAAGAATGAGCTGGGAAGAAATCAAAGCTCAGGAGAAAAAAGAAAAGGAAGCCAGAAAAAAAGAAAAACAGTAATGTTCATTTGCAAATACTATCAAAATCAGTGTAATAAACTTAAAAACCTTGACAAAGAGTCTGGAAAGGTTTATAAAAGAGGATAGAGTTTGCGCATTACTGAGAAACTCATTTTAAGTGATAACAGGAGGAAATACGATGAATAAGACAGAATTAGTTGCAGCTATGGCTGAACAGACAAATTTATCAAAGAAAGATGTTGAGGCTGTTTTAAAGTCTTTTGCTGATGTAGTATCCGAAGAATTAAAAAATGGCGGTAAAGTACAGTTAGTTGGCTTTGGTACATTTGAAGTATCTGAGAGAGCAGCAAGAGAGGGAAGAAATCCTCAGACTGGTGAGTCAATGACAATCGCAGCTTCCAAAGCTCCTAAATTCAAAGCAGGAAAAGCATTAAAGGATCTGGTTAACGGTAGATAATGAGATTAGATAAGTTTCTGAAGATTTCCCGTTTGATCAAGAGGCGCACAGTAGCCAACGAAGCCTGCGATGCAGGACGTGTATTTGTGAATGGAAAACCTGCGAAGGCTTCCTTGAAGGTAAAACCGGGAGATGTCATAGAGATTCAATTTGGAACAAGAACCACGAAAGTGGAAGTGCTGGAATTAAAGGAGACAGTGAAGAAGGAAGAGGTGGAAAGCCTTTACCGTTTTGTTGATTAAGCTGTTATGGGACCGCATCGTACTGATGCGGTCCTTTTCCGCTTTGCCGTGTACTATCTTTGGGGAACATGGCATAGACTGAGATAAAGACAATATCCGGGAGGAATTCTTTGGAAGAAAAGAAAACCGCACAGTCCCACAAAATCATACTGACCAACCGTCAGTCCGGTGTCGTCTCCGGTGTATTGGATGTGATTTCTTTTGATGAGAAACTGATTGTACTTTCGACACAATGCGGGAAGCTTACCATCAAAGGAGATCGTCTCCATGTGAATCAGCTGAATCTCGAAAAGGGAGATGTGGACATTTCCGGCGAAGTAGACACGCTGGTTTATTCCGAGGATGGAAAAAGATCAGAAAACAGAAAAGAGTCTGTGCTGGGAAGGCTGTTTAAGTAAATGAGCACTTATATGAATCATGAGCTGCTCTTATTTTTTTGCTCAATAGCAACGGGAGTCGGACTCTTGTTTTTTTACGACTGGATACGCATTGTGCGAAGCATCATACACCATAGTCCGCGAGTTGTGTCGGCCGTGGATTTGCTCTACTGGATTGTGGCAGGGATTTTTATTTTTGCAGTTATGTATTGTCAAAACGACGGAATGATTCGAAGCTATGCGATGTTTGGGATTGTTTTGGGCATGCTGTTCTATCATAAAATTGTGGGAAAAAAATTTGTCCATCTTATGGTGTGCGTGATAAAATTCCCCATAAAAATCCTGAAAAAGCCGGTAAAAAGGTTGATATTTGTCGTTGAAAGATGTAAGATTACTCTACATAGGGTATGCCGTAGAATTAGGCACTCTATTGGCGAAAGATGTAGATTTATCTGGAAAAAGGGGTTTATGGATATTGAAAAAAAGAAAAAACATGGGAAAACGTAAGAGAAACAGAATCGCTATGGCTTTGATTGGCGTAATCGCCCTGTTCCTTCTGTCATTTCTTTTGTATCAGCGCAATAAGGCACAGGAACAAATAGCCCGCTACAACGCGCAGGAAGTCGCACTGAAGGAAAAAATCGAGGCGGAAAATGCGCGGACGAAGGAGATTGACCAGCTTAAGGAGTACATGAAGACGGATGAATATGCCGAGGAAGTAGCCAGAGAGAAGCTTGGGCTCGTGAAAGATAACGAAGTTGTTTTCCAGGAAAGCTCAGAGTCAGGCAGCTGATCAAGCGTCGAAACGATGGGAAACAAAAAGATTTTTCACGAAAACTTTTTCGTTTTGCCACTTTTGTTTTGACAAATATTTTAGAAAAAATCCTCTATAATACCCAATTAAAAGCAATTGTTGTGAAAAGGGGAGGGGGACATAGATGCATGAATGGATCATTGCCATGCTCGTGATCAGCAGTATGCTGATTATACGGGACATGGCAAAAACTATTTTGGCGGCACGGACGCTGTCAAATGGTGAGGTAAATGCACTTTATGAGGACCATCCACAGAAAGAAAGGGTAGAAAAATATGCAAAATCCTTTCAGAAGCTGGCGGAGACGTATTATGGAATGCCGTACAGGAAAGACTATCTAAGCAATGCACAGGTAGAAAAAATTTTTCAAAAGGTTCACAAACAGATGTGTGAAAATTGCCATCAAAGAGATGTATGCTGGAAACAAAACAGAAATCAGACGTATCAAAGTGCCTACCAGTTAATCCGTTCGATTGAAAGCGGTCAGGAAGAACAGATCCGCAGATCCAAAGGCCAGTGGCTTGGCCAATGTACCCGTTCCCAACAATTTTATCAGGAAACCAGCAGAGAATTTTTTCAGGAAAAACAAAATTTAATCTGGAATAATAAAATGATTGAAAATCGTCTGGCGGTGGCAGAGCAGCTGACTGAAATCTCCAACATGATGCAGATGGTGGCAGATGATCTGTATGACATCATTCAGCCGGATGAAGAGTTTGCCGATGAGATGAGAAAAAAATTGAAAAAGCATGGCATTCTCATGAAGAATGTCTGGATTTTGGACAAAGAGGAGGAAAAAAAACAGCTTTATCTGACGATTAGAACGAGAAGCGGCCAGTGTATTTCGCTGAGTGAGGTGGCAGCCGTCGTGTCGGAGGTGTGTGACTGTGCGATGACGGCATCTTCAGAGAGCCGGTGCACGCTCAATTCTGAGTACCATGCGGTTCATTTTGTGGAATCGGTGAAGTATCAGGTGCTTCATGGAGTGGCAAAAGTGACTCGCGAAAAGGAGCGCGTCTCCGGCGACAATTTCTCCTGCAGCTTTGAGGAGGAAGGGCAGTTTCTGATGTGTCTTTCCGATGGCATGGGTTCGGGGATTGAGGCATGCAAAGAGAGCGAAGCTGTGGTAGAATTGATCGAGCAGTTTATTGATTCAGGATTTTCGAGAGAAACAGCGGCGAGACTGGTGAATTCGTCTCTTCTGTTGCAGGGAAATGACGGAATGTTTTCGACGATGGATATCTGTACCGTTGATTTGTACACAGGAATCTGCAATTTTTTAAAGGCGGGAGCTTCGACTACATTTATTAAGCGAGATCACTGGGTTGAGGCAATTTCTTCCACAAGTCTTGCAGTGGGGCTGGTGCAGCAGATTGATTATGAGACGACTTCGCGCAAGCTCTACAGCGGTGATTTCCTGATTATGGTAACAGATGGAGTGCTCGATGCGTTGCCTCTCGGACAGGAAGAAAAGACAATGAAAGAGATTATTATGCAGGTGCACAGCCTGTCTCCGAAGGAACTGGGAAGAGGAATTCTCGATCGTGTGCTGGGATACTGTGATTATAAAGCGAGGGATGATATGACAGTGCTGGTAGCAGGACTGTGGAAAAACAGGAGATAACATGCAGGAAAAAGTATGGAAATATATACAGGAACACCATATGGTGAAGGATGGCGACAGGATAATTGCCGGAGTATCCGGCGGTGCGGATTCTGTTGCACTTTTTTGTCTTATGGAAAAATTCAGAGAACGATGTTTGTTTGACTTTTGCGTTGTGCATGTCAATCACAACCTGCGCGGGCAGGAAGCACTGCGGGATGCAGCGTTTGTGAGACAGATGTGCCGTGACAGACAGGTCGAATATTTTGAATATTCGGTGGATGTAAAAAAAACTGCCAGAGAGAGGAAGCTAAGCTGTGAGGAGGCAGGGCGCATCTTGCGCATGGAAGCCTTTCAGGAGCAGATGAGACGATGGAACGGGACGAAGATTGCACTTGCACATCACAGAAATGATCTGGCGGAGACGATGCTGCATCATCTGTGTCGCGGAAGCGGTCTTCGCGGATTGTGTGGAATTTTACCGGTACAGGGAGAAAAAATCCGTCCTCTTTTATGTTTAGAACGGGAAGAAATTGAGCAATATCTGAAAGAACAGAAAATTGCCTATGTGACAGACAGTACGAATGACACGGACGATTATACAAGAAACCGCATCCGCCATCAGGTGCTGCCGGTGCTGGAGGCGCAGGTCAATCAGCGAACGGTTGCCCATATGGCAGAGGCTTCGGATAAATTTCAGAAAATAGAAGGGTATCTGCAGCGGCAGGCGAAGAAACTTCTGGAAGAGTGCCGCAGAGCGGACAGGCAGCCGGGATTTCTGGATGCGAGATTGTTTGAGGCGGAGCCGATTTTACAGGAATATGTGATTTTGCTGCATTTGGAACAGATTTGCAAAAAAAGAAAAGACGTGACTTCGGTTCATGTCGGTGAAATTCTGTCTCTTGCAAAAAAGCCCGTAGGAAAATATGTACAGATTCCGGGAAACTATTGTGTGGTGCGCCTGTATGATGGAATTCTTCTTGAGAAACAGCAAAAAAAAGAAGCGGAGGAAAAGAGGGAGATCTTTTTGAAGCCGGATGCACAGGGACACTTTTGCGAGGAGAGTGTGAGCCTTCGCATTTTTCCCAATGAAGGACGGAAGATTCCACAAAAAAGATATACGAAATGGCTAAATTATGATAAAATGAGTAATGACTTATGTCTTCGAACAAGACAATCAGGTGATTATCTGGTTGTCAATCCGGCGGGAGGCAGAAAAAAAATCAAGGATTATTTTATTGATTCTAAAATCCCACGGCAGATGCGAGATCAGATCCCTCTCCTTGCAATCGGGCAGGAGATTGTGTGGGTGGTGGGCTATCGCATCAGTGAAGCGTATAAAGTGACAGAACATACCAAAACTATCTTGGAAATAGAATACAAAGGAGGATATAAAAATGTCAGAGAAAATTAGTGTTTTAATCAGCGAAGAAGACGTAGATAAGAAAGTGCGCGAGGTCGCAGCTCAAATCAGCAAAGATTATGAAGGAAAGGAAGTCCATTTAATCTGTGTGCTTAAGGGCAGTGTATTTTTTGCCTGCGAACTGGCAAAACGTATTACCGTGCCGGTAACTTTGGACTTTATGTCGGTGTCCAGTTACGGAGATGATACGAAATCCAGCGGTGTTGTGAAGATTATCAAGGATCTGGACGAGCCTCTGGAAAACAAGGATGTACTGATTGTGGAGGATATCATTGATTCAGGAAGAACGCTCAGCTATCTGATTGAAATACTGAAAAAGCGCAATCCGGCAAGTCTGCATCTGTGTACCTTACTGGACAAACCAGATCGCCGGGTTCGTCCTGTACATGTGAATTACACATGTTTTGAGATTCCGGACGAGTTTGTAGTAGGTTACGGTCTGGATTATGCGCAGAAATACAGAAATCTCCCATACATCGGTGTAGTAGAGATTCAGTGAAAGGAGATTTAACAGGTGAATAGAAGATCAGGCAGAATAGGAGTCTATCTGGCTTTGATCATTTTGATGATTGCCGGCTATCTGTATCTGAATGAACAGATGACAGATGGAGGCAGTTACAGTCTCAGCCAGATGGAACAGGATATAAAGGATGGTGAAATCCAGAACGTAAATATTTATCCGAATAAGGAAACGCCTACAGGACGTGTGACTGTAGAGCTCACATCCAAAGAGCAGTATCAGTTTTATGCGTTGGATGTCAATAAAATCGAGACGCTGTGTGAAGAAAACGGGATTAGTCCTGTCATCGGAAATGTTCCTCAGGACAATATTTTGATGACGACGGTGCTTCCTGTCATCTTAACGGGCGTACTGATTTTCTTCCTCTTTGGTTTTATGAACCGCCAGATGTCCGGCGGCGGAGGCGGCAATTCCAAGATGATGAATTTTGGAAAAAGCCGCGCGAGAATGACAACAGATACCCAGAAGAGAGTGACCTTTAAGCAGGTTGCCGGTCTGGAGGAAGAAAAAGAAGATCTTGTGGAAGTCGTTGATTTTTTGAAGTCTCCTCAGAAATATACAAAACTTGGGGCCAGAATCCCCAAAGGCGTACTTCTGGTAGGACCTCCGGGAACAGGTAAGACATTGCTCGCAAAGGCAGTGGCAGGAGAGGCTGGTGTACCGTTTTTCTCTATTTCCGGTTCTGACTTTGTGGAGATGTTTGTTGGTGTCGGCGCTTCCCGTGTGAGAGATTTGTTCGAAGAAGGCAAGAAAAATGCGCCGTGTATCATTTTTATCGACGAGATCGACGCAGTGGCAAGACAGCGTGGTACCGGTATGGGCGGCGGACATGATGAGCGTGAGCAGACATTGAATCAGCTTCTTGTGGAGATGGATGGATTTGGTGTCAACGAGGGAATCATTGTGATGGCAGCGACAAACCGTGTCGATATTCTGGATCCTGCAATTTTGCGTCCGGGCCGTTTTGACCGTAAGGTGGCAGTCGGACGTCCGGATATCAAGGGAAGAGAAGAAATTTTGAAGGTACATGCCAATGGAAAACCGCTTGGAGATGATGTGGATCTGCAGCAGATTGCGCAGACGACTGCAGGTTTTACCGGAGCGGATCTTGAGAATCTTCTCAATGAGGCGGCGATTCTGGCGGCAAAAGATAATCGTGCCTATATCACGCAGGCGGACATTAAAAACTCCTTTATCAAGGTTGGAATCGGAGCAGAGAAGAAAAGCCGCGTGATCTCTGAGAAAGAGAAAAGGATTACGGCTTATCACGAAGCAGGCCATGCGATTTTATTCCATGTTCTTCCGGATGTGGGACCGGTATATACGGTATCCATCATTCCGACGGGAATCGGTGCAGCAGGTTACACGATGCCTTTGCCTGAGAAGGATGAAATGTTCAACACGCGCGGCAAGATGATACAGGATATCGAGGTGGCACTTGGAGGACGTATTGCCGAGGAGCTTGTCTTTGATGATATCACCACAGGAGCCTCCAATGACATCAAGCAGGCGACTAATATCGCCAAAGCAATGGTTATGCAGTACGGTATGTCTGAAAAAGTCGGACTGGTTGCTTATGGCGGCGATCAGGATGAAGTGTTTATCGGAAGAGATCTTGCTCATACGAGAAGCTACAGTGAGAGCGTAGCGACCAGCATTGATGATGAGATTCGAACAATTATTGATAATTGTTATCAGAATGCAAAAGCGATTATTCTGGAGCATCGCGATGTTCTGGAAGGGTGTGCGCAGCTTCTTTTGGAAAAAGAAAAAATTGGCAGAGATGAATTTGAGGCTCTTTTTGTGAAGGAAGAAAATAGTATTGGGTAAAAGTGCACAAAAAATAGAATTAAAATTTGTGAAGTTTGTGCACACTTTCACGTAGTGATGTGGTACTATAATTAACGTAAAAACCCCCCAATACATTATATAGTTTTTGCTACACCCCATAAGAGAGAAATACCTTCTCCGAAAAAGACAGCTCAAAAGGCTGTCTTTTTTCCTTTTCGGGGAGCATTTTGTTTGGGTAAAAGGTTGTATTCTTTGATTGATTGAGATAAAATAAAGAAATAGCATTTTAGAGGGGAATAAAGACATATGGGTGTTAATAAACGCAGTATCGAATATAGAAAAGCACACGATTATATTATGAGTATGAGACCGGCATTCCGCAAAGAAGCTTTGTTTAGTGATGAATCTGAAAATTACAGAACTCCGATGGAGCCAAAGGCGGGAGATAAGGTAACCATTCGCTTCCGAACCCAGAGAAATAATGTAGACAATGTATTTCTGATAGACAGCGAGAGTAAGACCGCAAGAGCGATGAATCTTGTGGAGAGCAACAAAGATTTTGATTATTATGGAGTCAATGTTCACCTTGGAACAGAGACATTTCGTTACTATTTTGAGATTGTAACCGGACATTTCCATTGTTATTATGATACACATGGTGCCTCCTATGAGCCGAGAGAACAGTTTTCTTTTCGAATTGTGCCGGGATTTTCCACACCGGACTGGGCGAAGGGCGCCATTATTTATCAGATTTATGTGGATCGCTTTTACAACGGAGATAAGTCCAATGATGTGGAGACCGCAGAGTATTACTACATTGGCGATGTGAGTGTGAAGGTTGATGACTGGGACAAACCGCCTGCCTGCATGGGAGTGCGTGAGTTCTATGGCGGTGATTTGCAGGGAATTATGGACAAGCTGGATTATCTGCAGGATCTTGGCGTGGAGGTACTCTATTTGAATCCGATTTTTGTCTCGCCGAGTAACCACAAATACGACAGTCAGGATTATGATTATGTAGATCCGCACTATGGCGTAATCGTCAATGATGGCGGAAATCTTCTGGCACCGGGCGATAACTGCAATGCACATGCGACAAAATACATCAAGCGTGTGACAGATAAGGAGAATCTGGAAGCCAGCAATCAGCTTTTTATCAAACTGGTGGAAGAAATTCATAAGCGGGGCATGAAGATTATTCTGGATGGTGTGTTTAATCACTGTGGTTCTTTCAATAAATGGATGGACAGAGAACAGATTTATGAGAATCAGGAGGGCTATGAGAAGGGTGCCTACATTTCTGCAGACAGTCCGTACCGTTCCTTTTTCCATTTTTACGATCAGAATCAGTGGCCGTACAATCCGGCTTACGATGGCTGGTGGGCACACGATACGCTTCCGAAGTTGAATTATGAGGAATCGCCAGAGTTGTATGAATATATTCTGAATGTGGCGAGAAAATGGGTGTCACCGCCCTTTAATGCAGACGGCTGGCGTCTTGATGTGGCAGCTGACTTGGGTCACAGCAATGAATTTAATCACAAGTTTTGGAAGGATTTTAGAAATGCAGTCAAGGAGGCCAATCCGAATGCGATTATCCTGGCAGAACACTATGGAGATCCAAGAGGCTGGCTGCAGGGCGATGAGTGGGATACCATCATGAACTACGATGCGTTCATGGAGCCGCTTACCTGGTTTTTGACCGGCATGGAGAAGCACAGCGATGACTTTCGAGGGGATCTTTTGGGCAATGCAGATTTCTTCGAGAGCACGATGAAGACGCATATGGCGTCTATGCTGCAGCCTTCTCTTGAAACGTCGATGAACGAGCTGTCGAACCACGACCATTCCCGTTTTCTGACAAGAACGAACCATCAGGTGGGAAGGGTCAATTATCTCGGCAGTGAGGCGGCAGAGCGCAATGTAAACAAAGCTGTCCTTCGCGAGGCGGTTGTGATGCAGATGACCTGGCCCGGTGCTCCGACAATCTATTATGGAGACGAGGCGGGCGTGTGCGGATTTACAGACCCGGACAACCGTCGGACATACCCGTGGGGAAAAGAAGACCGGGAACTGATTGCATTCCATAAGGATATGATCGCTATTCACAAAAAATACCGTGTACTGACTTCTGGTTCACTGAAGTTTCTCGTAAAAGCTTATCAGGGGCTTAGCTATGCACGTTTCTCAAAGAATGAACAGATTATTGTGGCAATCAACAACAGCGAGGAGGCGATGCAAATGGAGATTCCTGTGTGGGAGGCTGGTGTGTCCCGTTCTCCGGACTGTCAGTTGCTGCAGCTTCTGTGTACGCACAATGAGGGATATACCGTGCGTCCATGCTATTATACAGCAGTGGGAGGATACCTGGATATTCAGCTTCCAGCCTATGGTGCGGTCGTACTGTGGCATAAAGATTAAAAGAATATGCCAAAATCCTGAGACATACAAGCCAAAATTCCATTGCCGAAGGCAATCTGGAATGAATTTTGGCTAAGTTACTGTGAACGGAGTGAACAGTAACAAATCGCGTTGAATTGCTAAAGTTTTTTTAGAAAAAGCTTGCAATCTTTCTGCGAATCCTTTATAATGTAAAATTGTTGGAAAGCTTGCAAGCTTACTTCTGGATGGATTCCCGAGTGGCCAAAGGGGGCAGACTGTAAATCTGTTGGCACCGCCTTCGAAGGTTCGAATCCTTCTCCATCCATTTTGAAAAGAGATAATAAGCCGCAGTGGCGGAACTGGCAGACGCACAGGACTTAAAATCCTGCGAGGGTTAAACTTCGTACCGGTTCGATTCCGGTCTGCGGCAGGTGACCGGATTCACTCGAACCGTTGGGTTCTGAGTGAATCCGGTTTTTTCTATATTTTTATTTTCTGTGTTTTTATATGAAGGAAAGAAGATATAAGCAAAATAAACAAAATATTAGTGATAAAATTGTTGAATATGTACATAATATAACTTGCTTTTATGAAAAATAGTGCTACAATATAGTCAATGAAAAAATATCGGAGCTATGGAAAAAAAGTTCCGGGAGTGCGATGAAAGGGACACGTTGCAGGAAGATACTTGATTACAGAGAGTCGTTAGCTGCTGAAAAACGACAGAGAGCCTTCCTGAGATATCACCCGGGAGCATCCTGCTGAAAACAGTGAAACTTGATTGGTATAATGTGTGAGTAAGTTAGGACGTTTTCTTTGCGTTACAGGAGAGGCTGTTTTGAATGACAGTGTAAAGAGGTTGTATTATTACGGCAAGCAAAGTGGTACCACGGAAAATTCCGCCTTTGCAGTTCAATGTGGACTGCAGAGGCGTTTTTTTATACATATATTTAACAAAAAACGGGTTCAGGCAGATTTTGAACCCAGAGAAGAAAAGAGGTAACAAAAAATGAGTGGAATCTTAATGATGGTAATTGCCATTGCAGTATTGGGAGGTGCGTACCTCCTGTATGGGCGGTATCTACAGAAAAAGTGGGGAATAGACCCAAAGGCAAAGACACCAGCTTATGAACTGGAAGATGGCGTAGATTATGTACCGGCAGATACCAATGTGGTATTTGGTCATCAGTTTGCATCAATTGCAGGTGCAGGTCCGATTAATGGTCCAATTCAGGCTGCTATTTTCGGATGGCTGCCAGTGCTGCTTTGGATATTGATTGGCGGTGTATTCTTTGGCGCTGTACAGGACTTTGCCGCAATGTATGCTTCTGTGAAAAACAAAGGACGTACAATTGGATATATTATTGAAGAGTATATTGGAAAACTTGGTAAGAAGCTTTTTCTCTTGTTCTGCTGGCTGTTTTGTATTTTAGTCGTTGCGGCATTTGCAGATGTTGTAGCAGGTACATTTAATGGATTTGCGGCAGATGAGTCGGGTGTTATTTCAAAAGTAGCGGCTAACGGTTCTGTTGCAACAACTTCTATGTTGTTTATTTTGGAAGCTGTTGTGTTGGGAATAATTTTAAAATATGCAAAACTGAATAAATGGATTAATACAGTAATTGCGATTTTCATACTCGTAGCAGCTGTGACATTGGGACTTCACTTTCCAATTTATCTGAGTCGTGAGGTATGGCATGTAATTATATTTGCCTATATTTTAATTGCCTGCGTCGTGCCGGTATGGGCATTGCTTCAGCCAAGAGATTATCTGAACAGTTATTTGCTGATCTTTATGATTGCCGGAGCTGTCATCGGAGTATTTGCTGCTAACCCATCCTGCAATTTGAAAGCATTTACCGGGTTCAATGTGGATGGACAGTATCTGTTTCCAATTTTGTTTGTCACGATTGCCTGTGGTGCAGTATCAGGATTTCATTCTCTGGTTTCTTCCGGTACGGCTTCTAAGCAGATTAAAAATGAAAAGAACATGCTTCCGGTATCTTTTGGTGCAATGTTGATGGAGAGTATGCTTGCTGTTATTGCATTGATTGCGGTTGCTTCTTTCGCACAGGGAGAAGCTGCAGCACAGGGACTGACAACACAGCCTCAGATTTTTGCCGGCGCGATTGCCAACTTCCTGTCAGTTATAGGACTTCCGCATTCGCTGGTATTTACACTGATTAATCTGGCGGTATCTGCATTTGCACTGACTTCTCTAGACTCTGTTGCCAGAGTCGGACGACTGTCCTTCCAGGAATTCTTTATGGATGACGATGTAGACGAAGACAATATGAGTATATTTTTAAAAATTGTAACCAATAAATACTTTGCTACAATTCTGACGCTGGTATTATCATATCTGCTGGCAAAAGTTGGCTATGCAGAAATCTGGCCACTGTTCGGTTCTGCGAACCAGCTTCTGTCCGTACTGGCATTGGTTGCCTGTGCAGTATTTTTGAAAAAAACAAAAAGACAGGGAGCGATGCTTTGGATACCGATGGTATTTATGATGGCAGTTACGTTTTCTGCATTAGGAATGACAATTGTGAAGCTGTCAAAAGCGTTTATGGCAACAGGACTGAGCCTGGGAAATACACTTCAACTGGTATTTGCTGTGTTGCTTTTAATCCTGGGTGTGATTGTTGCAGTACAGGGAATTAAAAAACTGATGGAAAAATCGAAATAAAGACGTATGATACATACAGCCAAAAGATGAGAAACATCCCCGCAGAAATGAAGGATTGACTGATCCTTCATTTCTGTGGGGATGTTTTTTTGAGATATTTACAAGTATTGATTCATGGGAAATCACATCAATATTGAAAAAATTTCAACTGAAAGTCTAAAACGATGAAATTTACATTAAAAAAATAGCGAAAATGCTTTAAAACAAAGCAAGACAACGTTTTCATAGAAAACGGAATCAAGCGGGAAAAACTATCCAAAACAGTTGACATAACCATAAAAAATGTGAAAAAAGAGAGAAAGATAGAAAAAAACGTGACAACGTTTTCAAAATTACATATTTAAATAGTAGGTTATAGAGGCTATAATGCAGATACGTTCAATCGATGAGAGAAAAGGAGAAAGAGAGGCGGTTATTATGAAAAGAAAAAATATTACAGCAATCACATTAGCAGCAGTTCTGGCACTTGCAGGTTTGACTGGATGCGGTTCTTCAAATGAAGAAGCAAAAGAAAGCAGTTCTTCAGATAAAGTAGAAATCACAAACGTTTCGTATGATCCGACAAGAGAATTGTATGAGCAGTACAATCAGATTTTTGCAGAACACTGGAAAGAGGAAAAAGGACAGGACGTGGAGATTACACAGTCCCACGGAGGTTCCGGCAAGCAGGCACTTGAGGTTGCCAACGGACTGGAAGCAGATGTCGTGACGCTGGCACTTGAATACGATGTAAAAGCCGTGCAGGATGCCGGCCTGATCGAAGAAGGATGGGTCGATGAATTTCCAGATGACAGTTCCCCTTATACATCCACCATCGTTTTCCTGGTTCGAAAAGGAAATCCGAAAGACATCAAAGACTGGGATGATCTGGTAAAAGATGGCGTGGGAGTTATCACACCGAATCCAAAGACCTCCGGCGGTGCGAGATGGAATTATCTGGCAGCCTGGGCATACGCGGATAAGCTTTACGATGGCGATGAGACGCAGATCAAAGACTTTATGAAGAAACTGTATGAAAACGTTCTGGTGCTGGATTCCGGAGCAAGAGGAGCAACGACATCGTTTGTGGAAAATGGACAGGGAGATGTTCTGATCGCATGGGAAAACGAAGCGTACTTATCTGTGCAGGATTATCCGGATGATTATGAAATCGTCACACCGAGCATCAGCATTCTGGCACAGCCTTCTGTTGCAGTTGTAGATTCCGTCGTTGACGAGAGAGGCACTCGTGAGGTGGCTACGGAATATCTGAATTATCTGTATTCTGACGAAGCACAGAGAATTGCAGGAGACAATTACTATCGTCCTTCCAATCAGGATATCTTAAAGGAATATGCGGATGTATTCGACCTTGATATTAATCTTGTGACAATTCAGGATTTTGGCGGATGGGACAAGGCACAGGAAACACACTTTGCAGATGGCGGTGTATTCGATCAGATTTATGAAGAATAAATTTTATAGCAGTTAAGAGAATGCACAGTCTTGAATTTATGATTTTATGGAACTGCTATAAAGAAAGAAGAAATAAAGGTAGGAAATAAAAATGAGAAAAACTGGAAAACGAGTCATCCCGGGATTTGGTCTGACTATGGGAGTAACGATTACCATGTTGAGTATCGTGGTATTGATTCCGCTGGCATCGCTGGCGGTCTACTCCGCAAAGCTTGGCATTCGAGAATTTTTTCAGGTCATCACAAGAGAACGCGTGCTGTCGAGCTTTTATGTAAGCTTTATCACAGCATTTGCGGCGTCAGCAGTCAATGCAGTCATGGGTCTGATTCTGGCGTGGGTACTTGTCCGGTATGACTTCCCTGGAAAGCGGTTGATGGATGGAATGATTGAGCTTCCTTTTGCACTTCCTACTGCGGTAGCAGGTATTGCTCTGACTTCCCTGACCTCCGATCAGGGCCTGGTAGGAAAGTTTTTCGCTCACTTTGGAATTAAAATTGCATACACCAGAATCGGTATTACGATTGCACTTGTATTTATCGGTATTCCGTTCGTTGTGCGGGCAATACAGCCGGTTCTGGAAAAACTGGACGGCTCCTACGAAGAGGCTGCGATGGTTCTGGGAGCAAAACCGTCTGTCATATTCCGAAAAGTCATCTTTCCGGAGCTGATGCCGGCTCTGTTTACCGGAACAGGGCTGGCATTCGGAAGATGCCTCGGAGAATATGGAAGTGTCGTTTTTATCGCAGGAAACAAACCGTTTTATACAGAAATCACACCGTTAATCATCATGTCAGAACTTCAGGAGTATGATTACGCAAGCGCGACATCGATTGCACTGGTGATGCTGTTCGTTTCATTTTTGATTTTATTCGCAGTCAATGCACTGCAGGCACACAATGCAAAACGCATCAAAGGAGGAAATCTCTGATGGAAGCAGGAAAAAACAAAAAACAGCAGATTGTCAAATGGCTGCTCATAGGAATCAGCGTCCTGTTTTTGGGCATCATGCTGGTACTTCCTCTTTTCGTGGTTGTCACAGAGGCACTTCGAAAAGGATGGGCATTTTATATAGAAGCAATTACCGATGAATATACAATAAAAGCATTGATTCTGACTTTGAAGGCAACCGGCATTGCCGTCATCTGTAATACGATTTTCGGGCTGTGTGCTGCATGGGCACTGACGAGATTTCATTTCCGGGGAAAGAAAATACTGACAACAATGATTGATGTTCCGGTTACCGTATCACCAATCATTGCCGGTTTGATTTATATCCTTGTTTTTGGAAAACAGAGTGTGCTGTATCCATACCTGCAGCAGGCAGGAATCAAGATTGTGTTTGCTGTTCCGGGCATCATACTTGCAACCATTTTTGTTACTTTCCCATTTGTCTCCAGAGAACTGATTCCCGTGCTGGAATCAATAGGAACGGATGAGGAAGAGGCAGCAGCCCTGATGGGGGCGAAAGGTTTTACGATATTTCGGAGAGTGACCTTTCCTCATATCAAATGGGCGTTTCTCTACGGCGTGGTGCTTTGTACCGCAAGAGCCATGGGAGAATTCGGGGCAGTATCTGTTTTATCGGGACACCTTCGGGGCAAGACAAACACACTTCCCCTTCATGTAGAGATTTTATTTAACGAATTCCAGTACGTACCGGCGTTTGCCGTATCCTCCATTCTTGTGATTCTGGCAGTCATTCTTCTGGTAATTCGAAGTATTGTAGAATATAGAGGAAAAAAGGAGACATAACCCATGTACGTGGAATTAAAACACATCAATAAGACGTTTGGTACATATAAAGCATCCGATGACGTCAATTTCGGTATTGAAAAAGGAAAACTGATCGGTCTTCTTGGACCGAGCGGAAGCGGAAAAACAACGATTCTTCGTATGATTGCAGGACTTGAACAGCCAGACAGCGGTGAAATCGTGATTGATGGAAAGGTAGTTAACGACATTCCGGCAAGTGATCGAGGTATCGGGTTTGTATTTCAAAATTACGCATTGTTTCGTTATATGACGGTATATGACAACATTGCTTTTGGATTAAAGGTCAAAAAGACAGATCCGAAAAAGATAAAAGAAAGGGTTTCCGAGCTGATTGCTCTGACTGGATTAAAAGGACTGGAGAAGCGTTATCCGAGTCAGCTTTCCGGTGGACAGCGCCAGAGAGTCGCTTTTGCCAGAGCACTTGCTCCAAATCCGCAGCTTTTGCTTTTGGACGAGCCTTTTGCTGCAATTGATGCGAAGATTCGTCAGGAACTGCGAAGCTGGCTGAAAGAAATGATTGAAAAACTCGGCATCACCAGTATTTTTGTGACACACGACCAGGACGAGGCTATTGAGGTGGCGGACGAGATTATCATTACGAATCAGGGGAAAATTGAGCAGAAGGGAACGCCGCTGGAGGTATACCAAAATCCCCAGACAGCATTTACGGCGTCGTTCTTTGGACAGACCTCCATTGTGGAGGATTATCAGAAGCTGAATTATTTTGAGCCAATCAACGGTGCAAAACGTGCCATTGTGCGCCCGGAATTTGTGCGGGTCACAAAGAAAAATGAAAATCAGATTTACAAACATTCGGCAATGGAAGGCGTCGTAGAGCAGGTTGCCTTTCGAGGAAATAACCTGGAATTGAAGGTGCGCATCGGTGATATGGTGCTGACGGCCAAGCGAGGACTGGAAGAACAGCCCGTTGCAGAGGGAGAAATTGTTGATGTATTTGTCTATAAACTGTTTGTTATCAATGGAAATCAGGCAGTTCTGCTTCAAAACAGTTCGATTCACGAAGAATCTCTGGTTATTTAAGGAAAGGGCTTGGGAGATATGAGAGAAACATTACAGATTGAGAGAATAGAGACCGATGTACTGATCGTAGGGGGCGGTACAGCAGGATGTTATGCAGCACTGACACTGGCGGAAAATTCCCAAAATAAGGTGCTGATTGCAGAAAAAGCGAATATCAAAAGAAGCGGCTGTCTGGCTGCAGGTGTGAATGCAATCAATGCCTATATCGTCAAGGGACGCACACCGGAAGATTATGTCGACTATGCCACAAAAGATGCCGCTGGTATTGTGCGAAGAGACCTTCTGTTGTCGGCGGCGAGACGTTTCAATCAGGTGACGGAACATATGGAATCACTCGGACTGGTGATTTTAAAAGACGAAAATGGTGAGTATGTTGCCAGAGGAAATCGAAATATCAAGATTAACGGTGAAAATTTCAAGCCGATTCTGGCAAAAGCCGTTACGGAAAAAGAAAACATTGAAATATTAAATTATGTAAATATTACAGACCTTCTTGTGGAAGGAAATCAGATATACGGTGCGGTGGGATTTTCCATTGTGGAGGAAAAAGCCTATATCATCCGGGCAAAAGCAGTATTGATTGCCACCGGAGGCGCCGCCGGACTGTACCGGCCAAACAATCCCGGCTTTTCCCGGCATAAGATGTGGTATCCCCCTTTTAACACAGGTGCGGGATATGCCATGGGACTGCGGGCCGGTGCAGAAATGACATCCTTTGAGATGCGCTTTATCGCTCTTCGGTGTAAAGACACCATTGCCCCGACAGGAACGATCGCGCAGGGAGTCAGAGCAAAGCAGGTGAACTCCAGAGGCTTTGTATATGAAGACAAATACGGACTGACGACAAGCGAGCGCGTCTATGGAACAGTAAAAGAAAATCAGCTCGGAAATGGGCCATGTTATCTTCGAACCAGTGTAATCACGAAAGAACAGGATCAGCAATTGCTGAAGGCCTACCTGAATATGGCTCCGAGCCAGACCTTAAAATGGCTGGAAAGCGGCAAAATGCCGAGTGAACAGGATGTGGAGATTCAGGGAACAGAGCCTTACATCGTGGGTGGACATACGGCGAGCGGTTACTGGGTGGATACGCACAGACAGACAACGGTACACGGACTTTACGCCGCCGGAGACGTGGCAGGCGGATGCCCGCAGAAGTATGTGACGGGAGCGTTGGCAGAAGGCGAGATTGCAGCAGAATCCATTCTTGCGCAGTTAAAAGTGCAGGAACAAACACAAGAACCAGAAAAGATTTCTGATCAGGCAGAGACGATTGTGCAGGAGTATGAAAAAATCCGAAATTCCAGCCAGTCGTTATTTTCCACAGAGGAGCTCGAAGAGGCTATGCAGAAGGTCATGGATGAATATGCAGGAGGAATTTCTTCTTATTATCAATACAATGAAAAACAGCTGGATTTGGCTGAAGAAAAGGTGAAACAGCTTCAAAAATTGTCAGAGGAAATCGGCGCCGCAGATATGCATGAGCTGTTGTTTGCCTATGAATTAAAGGAACGGCTGTTGGTATGTCAGGCATTGATTGCCCATTTAAAAAACAGAAAAGAGACGAGATGGCATTCTTTTAATGAAAATCTGGATTATCCGGATACGGACAGCCGTTATTTTAAATATATAAATTCTAAATTAGAGAATGAAAAGATTCAAATTTATTTCCGGGATATTGTAGAGGAGGACACTTATGAGCATACGAATCAACAGTGAAAAATGTGTGGGATGCGGGAAGTGCCGGGAAGTCTGTCCGGGTACCCTGATTGCCCTGGAAAATCACAAAGCAGTCATCAAATATCCGAGAAACTGCTGGGGGTGCGTATCTTGTGTCAAAGAATGCGCGGCAGGTGCGATTGATTTTTATCTCGGAGCCGATATCGGAGGAACTGGAAGTGTGATGAATGTGACAAAAAGTGGAGACATTCTCCACTGGAACATTCAAAAACCGGATGGCAGCAAAATTGTCATTGATGTCAATCGAAAAAACGCCAATCAATATTAAAGAAAGCAGGAGAAACATATGAGTGGATTATCACATTTAGACGAATTAGAGGCAGAAGCCATTTATATTATACGTGAGGTTGCGGCGGAGTGCGAAAATCCGGTAATGCTGTATTCCATCGGAAAAGACAGCTCGGTGATGCTGCACCTGGCATTAAAAGCATTTTACCCGGAGAAACCGCCTTTCCCATTCCTTCATGTCAACACGACATGGAAGTTTAAGGAAATGATCAAGTTTCGTGATCAAACAGCAAAGGATCTGGGAATCGAAATGCTGGAATACATCAACGAAGACGGTGTCAGACAGGGAATCAATCCGTTTGATCATGGCTCTGCCTACACAGACATTATGAAAACACAGGCCTTAAAACAGGCTTTGAATAAATATGGTTTTACAGCGGCATTCGGAGGCGGACGCCGAGACGAGGAAAAGAGTCGCGCAAAAGAGCGAATTTTCTCTTTCCGAAACGAATCTCATGCCTGGGATCCGAAAAACCAGCGACCGGAGATGTGGAAATTATACAATACGGAGATCAACAAAGGGGAGAGCATTCGCGTATTCCCAATCTCCAACTGGACAGAAAAAGACATCTGGCAGTACATCAAACGGGAAAATATTCCGATCGTGCCTCTTTACTTTGCGGCAGAAAGACCGGTGGTAGAAAGAGACGGCAACCTGATCATGGTGGATGATGACCGCATGAGACTGAACCCGGGAGAGGTCGTGCAGAAGAAAAAAGTACGTTTCCGTACACTCGGATGTTATCCTCTGACGGGAGGCATCGAGTCAGATGCAGATACCCTGGACGCAATTATTGAAGAGACATTAAGCTCCGTGGAATCTGAGCGTACCAGCCGTGTGATTGATAAGGACGGCGGGGCAGCCAGCATGGAAAAGAGAAAGAGAGAGGGGTACTTTTAATGAGCGGATTATTGAAATTTATTACATGCGGAAGTGTGGATGACGGAAAATCCACACTGATCGGACACATTCTTTATGATTCAAAACTTTTATATGCAGACCAGGAAAAAGCTTTGGTATTGGACAGCAAGGTTGGATCCAGAGGAGGCGCAATCGACTATTCACTCCTTTTAGACGGCCTGATGGCAGAGCGTGAACAGGGAATTACGATTGATGTGGCTTATCGCTATTTTACGACAGATAAGAGAAGTTTTATCGTGGCAGATACACCGGGACACGAAGAATATACAAGAAACATGGCAGTCGGTGCATCCTTTGCCCAGCTTTCCATCATCCTTGTGGATGCCAAGCAGGGCGTACTCGTACAGACGAGACGACACAGCCGTATCTGTGCACTGATGGGAATTAAACACTTTGTATTCGCGGTCAATAAGATGGATCTGGTGGACTACAGTCAGGAACGTTTTGAGGAAATCAAAAAAGATATTGAGAATTTGGCCGAAGCTCTTGGGCTTCAGGATGTGACTGTGATTCCGGTCAGTGCAACGGAAGGTGACAATGTCACAAAGAAATCCGACAACATGCCATGGTATACAGGAAAAGCATTGCTCGATCATCTGGAAACTGTCGATGTATCGGAGCAGGAGGAAACTTCCTTCTATATGCCGGTGCAGCGTGTATGCCGCCCCAATCATGAATTCCGTGGATTCCAGGGACAGGTAGAAAGCGGCAGCATCAAAGAGGGACAGACGATCATCACGCTGCCAAGCAAAGAGACGGCAACGGTGAAAAAACTTCTTGTGGGAGATAAGGAAAGCAAAGAAGCTGTGGCAGGACAGGCAGTCACGATTCAGCTTGACAGAGAAGTAGATGTCAGCCGCGGATGCGTCCTGACGGATGATGAAAAGCTTCCGGTGGCAAAAAGCTTCACAGCAACCTTTTTGTGGATGGATGATGAGAAATTAACGGTCGGAAAAGAATATCTGGTCAAATCCGGAACGAAGAGAATACCGGGCTTTGTGAAAAATGTTCTCTACAAGATTGATGTCAATACAGGAGAACATATCCCGACAGACAGCATTGAGAAAAATGAGATTGCCGTATGCCAGGTAGAACTGACAGAAAAAATCGTGTTGGATGCGTTTAAACATCACAAAACACTGGGCGAACTGATTCTGATCGACCGCGTCAGCCATATGACTTCTGCCTGCGGTGTCATTGAGACCGTAGATACTTCGGAGGAAAAGCCATATTTTGAAAAAGAGGATATTAAGATTGGCGGATACATTTTCGAGGAATTCTATTTTAATCTGGAAAACGACATGATGGCGAAGGCAAACCATGCAGAGAAGACTTACCATGTCGGAGATGAGGTGACTTCCGAGGGGGACAGCTTCAAATATCCGGATTATTTTGACATTATTTCTGTGGACAGCCAGGCAGCCGTACTGATTCGTGACAAGAAGGTACAGGATATTGTGAAACTGGAAGATTATCAGTTTATCGGGCTGCCGGTACTGGATGAGAGAGGTTTTGCTCTTATGATCCGAAATCAGAAAGATCTGCAGCAGTTTTTAGCTGAATTTGCCGAGGCAGGCAAAAAGACGGCATCGGAATTCCACAATAAATGGTTCCGGTTTGAGACTTATAGAAAGATTGTGTGCACTGATAATTTCTGGATGATCTGATCTTTGAATTTTTGCGGAAAATCAGGAAAAATGAGTTGACAGAAAGCATCCGTAGGAGTATAATTTAACAAAACAGAGAAAACATATCGAATTGGTAGGAAAGGAGAAAACAATGTCAAATATTTATAAAGGAACACTTGGATTAATCGGAAATACTCCACTGGTGGAGGTTGTGAATGTAGAGAAGGAACTGGGACTGGAAGCGACGATTTTAGTAAAGCTTGAGTACTTTAATCCAGCCGGAAGTGTAAAAGACAGAATCGCTAAAGCGATGATCGAGGATGCAGAAGAGAAGGGACTTTTGAAAGAAGGTTCCGTGATCATTGAGCCAACTTCAGGAAATACAGGAATCGGTCTTGCATCCATCGCGGCAGCGAAAGGATACCGTATTATTCTTACTATGCCGGAGACGATGAGTATTGAGAGAAGAAACATCTTAAAAGCTTACGGCGCAGAGCTGGTTCTGACAGAAGGCGCAAAAGGAATGAAAGGTGCCATTGCAAAGGCAGAAGAGCTGGCTAAAGAGATTCCGGGAAGCTATATACCTGGACAGTTTGTGAATCAGGCCAATCCTGCAATCCACAGAAAGACAACAGGTCCGGAGATCTGGAACGACACGGACGGAAAGGTAGATTTCTTTGTAGCAGGTGTCGGCACAGGCGGAACACTGACAGGAACAGGTGAGTACCTCAAATCCCAGAATCCGGATGTGAAAATCGTGGCAGTAGAGCCTGCAAGCTCTCCGGTACTTTCCGAGGGAAAAGGCGGACCACATAAGATTCAGGGTATCGGAGCCGGATTTGTACCGGAAGTCCTCAACACAAACGTTTATGACGAAATCATCACGATTGAGAATGACGATGCATTTGCAGATGCAAAACTTCTGGCAAAACACGAAGGTGTCCTGGTAGGAATTTCCTCCGGAGCTGCACTGCATGCGGCAATTCAGCTGGCAAAACGTCCGGAAAACAAAGGCAAGACCATCGTGGCACTGCTTCCGGATACAGGTGATAGATATTACTCCACACCTCTTTTTACAGAATAAATACAACTTCATTTTGAAATAAATAAAGATACTTTCCAAAGAGCAGGATATGCAAATAGCTATCCTGCTCCCTTTCTTTATCATCGTGTGAATTGTTAGAGATGTTTTCTGTAAAGGATGTTGCTGCTGACAGAAAATATGGGAGGCAGATCATTTATTTATCTGCCTCCCACTCAATTAAATCAGATCATACTTGACAACATCCATGTTTACTTTTCCGTCTGCAAAGAAAGAAACTCCCGTTGCATCCTGATCGGTAAAAATTGTTGCTGACATTACCTGTTCTCCGTCATTGATAAAGACTTCTACGCTGAATTTGTCCAGAATAATTCTAAGCTTCAGCTCATCGCTGTTACCGTTTACAAGACATCTTCTCTGATGAATGTATGCGCGTCTTGATCCTGAAAACTTTCTGTCTATTTTCAGAATTGACTCGTGAGGACGAAAACTCAAAGCTGTATAGAACTGCTCATTCTGTGCAAAACGTACAGCAAATTTTTTATATCTGTTCTTTTCGTCTTGAGGACGAATTACAAGTTCCATATCAATTTTACGTCCTTCAAGTTTTTCAAGTGAAATCGTATCATCTTCAAGTGCTACATTCTGATATTCAACTTTATTCTCCCGCATGTCATCAAGCTCTTTGACTGGTTTCTGGTACAGCCTTCCGTTTTTTACGGAGAGTTCTCTCGGAAGACTCATCTGGGCAAACCATTTCGAGTTTTCTGAACGGTGATTGCAGGTATCCCAGTTCTGCATCCAGCCGATCATGATTCTTCGTCCATCCGGTGCGAGTACTGTTTGCGGTGCATAAAAATCAATTCCATAGTCAATCGCCTGATGATACTGTTCTTTCAGGGTATGCGTATCTTCGTCTAACTCTCCGATGATACACAATGTACCGTTGCCGTTGTGGTATTCAAGACCCTCAGGAAGCATATCCTGCGGGCTTGTCAGAAGCACATGCTTTCCATCCAATTCAAAGAAATCCGGGCATTCCCACATCTTTCCATAGCGATTCTCGTTCTTTGCCAGAATGCTGACAAATTTCCAGTCAAATCCATTTTCGCTGGAATAAAGAAGAATCTGACCACTTCCATCTGCAGGGCGATTTCCAATCACGCAGTAGTAGAGACCATCTTTTCCCTTCCAGATTTTGGGGTCACGGAAATCTGCCTTGCTGCAGCCTTCCGGAAGATCCTTTGCGGAAAGAACAGGATTCTTTTCATATTTCACATAATCGATACCATCACCGATAGCGATTGCCTGCGTCTGAATGTCCTGTGTACTTCCGTCATATTTTTTCACCTGATCCACGGCAGTATACATAAGAAGCTGTTTTCCATCCGGTAATTCGATTGCACTTCCGGAGAAGCATCCGAAGCTGTCATATTCCTGATCAGGTGCCAGTGCAGTCGGGAGATACTCCCAGTGCAGCAGATTTTTACTTACAGCGTGCCCCCAGTGCATGCTGTCCCAGTGTGTTTTGTAGGGATGATATTGATAAAATAAATGATATTGTCCTTTATACCAGGAAAATCCATTAGGGTCATTCATCCATCCGACATACGGGCTTAAATGAAAAGCCGGCCTTTCTTCGCTTTTAATCTTTTTTGCTGAAGTTTCCTCATAGTGTCTTGCGTCGCGTAATGTCTGACTTGTCATAATCCTTTGCCTTTCTTAATCTTTTTATATAAATGGCAGTTAAAAACTGTCGTTTTGTATCTGTTCGGTACCCTCACAGATACGAGCCAAAATCCATGAAAAATCATCATCTTTGATGATGGGATTTTGGCTCGTATGTCTCGGGATTTTCATGCAAAATGCATGAAAACACCTCGCAGGATATTACCTGCTGAAAAGTTACGTCGTTTTTATTATTCTGCCTCTGTGGTTTGTGCATTGTATGCATCCAGATATTTCTGGAATAATTCCAGATATTCATTCAATCCGTATGCATCCAGACTTTTCAGATATTTATCCCAGTCTGCATCATCAAAACCGTTCATAATCCAGTCGGATTTCTTTGCATTAATAGTCTTTTGAATATCTGCCTGTAAGTTAGACAGCGTTTCTGTATCTTCACGGCTCATAAATACGTTAGGGTACACATATTTGGTATGCATATCCGGAGTAAAGTAATCTTTGATCCAGTCCAAACGATATTGAGCATCATCTGGGCATGTTACGTATTTTCCATAATACTCATCCAGAATTGCCAATGGTCCTCCGACAGCCTCTGCTTCTCGTACCTCTACCGGTGATGCGTCACCAAGTGGTGCATGTTTTAACATCGGTTCGCCGTCTTCATTTTCACCCATTTCGAAAATGTCAAATTCGTCATCTTCACCGTAAGTACCCCAGTTGTTCTGTGGAGACTGTAACGGAGCATACATCTGGTCTAACCATGCACATACCAGTGCCGGGTTCTTTGCCACAGAAGTAACAACACAACGTCCGCGGTCAAATCCACTTGTGAAAGAGCTGTTCTGAGGAGTAAGGTTTGTTGTATCTGCTGTCAGAACCGGAAGCGGCACCCAATCCTTCAGATTATCAATATTGGCAACATCCCATGAAAAACATACTCCATATCGTCCGGATTTTCCTTTCGATACATAGGTGGACCACTCCTGCGTAAATGCTTCTGGATCAATCAGTTTTTGTTCATACAGTTTGTGCAGCCACTGAATTCCTTTTTTGTAGCCTTCCTGTGTGGCACTGCAGATTACTTTCTTGTCATCGGTAACTGCAATATGTCTGTCCTTGTCGGCATCTCCGTAGCCTTCTCCAAAGCCATTGATCAGAATGGCCGGGTCCTGATCACCATTGTTCACGATGCAGGACATTGGAATAATGCTTCCATCAATTCCGAATTCTTCCTGAAGCTCTGAAGCATGATCGCGGAAAGCAATCAGAACCTGTTCAAACTCATCAACAGTTTCCGGAATTTCAAGATTAAGGAAATCGAGCCATTTTTTATTGATGAAACTCATATTACCTACGGTCTGAATTGCAGTTTTTTCTGAACCGAGCTGTTCAATCCATGGCAATGACCAGATATGGCCATTGACATCTGTACACATAGTGCGGTATTCCGGATATTTATCAAATACAGATTTCAGATTTGGCATATAAGCATCAATGTACTCTTCCAACGGAATGATTGCGCCATAATCTGCATATTTTAACAAGTTACTGTCACTGAATCCGGCTGTAAAGACGAAATCGGTCAGTTTATTTGGATCAGACATGTTCAGTGTTATTTTATCTGCCCACTGATCTCCCTGGATTGCAGTCCATTTAATTTCTACATTTGTTTGTTCCTGCAGACGCTTGAAAATGGTTCTCTTGTTTGGGTCTGATTCCGTATTCGCCGGATAGCTTATCATACCAGTTAAGGTTGTTGTCTCTTTGAGTGGAAATTCCAGCTCAGAAGCATCAACCGGGCGGAAGGTACCATCGTTGATCTCTACTTTGTTGCCGCAGCCTGCGAATGATGCCACCATGCAGGCAGAAAGTGCGGCTGCGATTACACGTTTTATGTATTTATATCTCATAGTCAGACTCCTTTTCATTAACCTTTTACAGAACCAGCCATAATACCACTGTCAAAGTATTTCTGGAAGAAAGGATACATAACTAAAAGTGGTAAACTGGAAACAATAATCGTTGCATATTTCAAAAGCTCTGCAAGCTGTGCACGTGCAGCTGTGCTCTGCATATCGGAAATCATGCCGGATTCCGGCTGGTTCTGGATCAGGATGGAACGAAGTACAAGCTGAAGAGGCTGTTTTGCAGAGTCATTCAGATAGATCATAGCATCAAAATAGCTGTTCCACATGGCAACGAACTGCCACAAAGCCAGTACCGCGATGACCGGAGTACATACAGGCAGCAGGATTTTGAAGAAAAATGTAATTTCATTCGCACCATCCACATCTGCAGCCTCTCTGAGCTCTGTTGGAATTCCCTGATAGTAGGTTCTCGCAATGATCATATTCCATACACTGAATGCTCCCGGAAGAATGACTGCCCACATACTGTCAACAAGTCCCAAATTACTCATTACCAGGTATGTCGGGATCAATCCGCCTCCGAAAAACATCGTGATAATGAAAATAATGTTAAAAAATCCTCTTCCCTTAAAATCACTGCGTGACATTGGATATGCTGCCAAAAGTGTTACAGTTACTGAAATAACTGTAAATAACACAGAATAAATGACTGCATTTTTGAAACCGATCCAAATCTGACTATTTGTCATAACTCTTTCGTAAGCGGTTGTTGTCCATTTGCTGAAGTCAAAAGTAATTCCCTTATTCTGAAGAGTAATCGGATCCATAAAGGATGCTATAACAATGTAAAGCATCGGTATAATAATTGCAACTACAAACAAGCCGAGCAATATATATCCTGTAATTAAAAGAGCTCTGTCCTGACCAGAACATCTTCTTAACATACTTTTTTTCTTCACGTTTATGCTGCCTCCTTATATTCCTTTTCCGTCATTCATTTTTGCTACAATCTTATTCACTGCCACAAGAAGAATCACGTTAATAACTGTGTTGAAAAGACCTACTGCGGTTGAAAATCCATAATCTCCGTCCAGCAAACCTTTTCTGTATACATATGTAGCAATAATTTCTGATGCAGGAAGGTTCAAATCTGTCTGCAGTGCATATGCTTTTTCAAATCCGATACTCATGATGTTTCCGGCCTGAAGAATGAACTGAATGACTACCATGTCCTTGATTGCCGGCCATTCAACAGCTTTAATCTGCTGAAAAATATTTGCTCCGTCAATGATTGCAGCTTCTTTTAATTCTTTGCTTGCATTAGAGAGAGAAGCTGTGTACATAATAGATGCCCATCCTGCTCCCTGCCAGATACCGCTGGCAATATAAATGGTTCGGAAAGCCTCCGGCATTGTCATGAAGTTAATGTCGCTTCCAAGCAGAAGATTGACAGGTCCTGTCACAGATAAAAAGATTCTTATGATACCGCAAAGTACGATAACAGATACAAAGTTAGGAAGATAAAGTACTAACTGTACCTTTTTCTTGATGCCTGTGCTCTCGATTCGATTCAGCAAAAATGCGAGAAGAATCGGAATGGGGAATCCCCATAAAAGACTGTATACACTAAGCTTTAAGGTATTTGACAGGTAGGTCATAAAATCAGGAGATGTTAAAAATCTCTTAAAATGCCTAAGACCAACCCACTCACTTGCCAGAAAGCCGCGGAATGGATTATAATCCTGAAATGCAATCAGGATACCCCCCATAGGTGCATACTTAAAAATCAGTGTCAGCAACAGTGCCGGAAGCAGAAAGATGACATATAACTGCCAGTGCTGTTTTACATAGATGAGAGTGTTGTGCAGCCCCTGCCTCTTGTTGTTTTGTTTCTTTTCTGAAACAGCCGTAGAATTCATACTCATAGTTTCAGAATCTCCTCCCTTCTTTTTGGTTTTTACATTTTACACATGATTGTTACACTTTTTGAATGCGTTTATGCATTTGTAAAATGCCCTTCTTTTTATGTGATACTATTTTACCATATTTTTTATATATGTCAATACAAAAATTGGCGTTTTTGCACAGTTTGTTTAATTGGCTATTCGACTTGTTTATTTGACAAATTTTACAAATTTTACATTTGACACATTTGAGGTTTTGCATTACAATTAAAATAACAATACAGATATGGGAAAAAACATTTTTATCTATGTAGAAGGAGGAAGTTATGGCAGGCAGAGTAACGATACAGGATATTGCCGATGCTCTTGGTCTTTCTCGAAATACCGTCTCAAAAGCAATCAATAATACAGGTATTTTGGCTGAGGCAACAAAAGAAAAGATATTAAAGAAAGCTATAGAAATGGGATATAAGCAGTTTTCCTATGCAACATCTTTAGAAGATATCGGCAGACAGAGCAGTTCATTCGCAGAAGTATCACAAAATCGGGAAATTGCGTTATTTACAACAAAGTTTCTTGCGGATTCTCATTTCTCATCCACTATGCTGGATAACTTTCAAAGAGAAATTTCACGAATGGGATATAGCCTTTCTATGCATCGAATTTTGAATAATGAGTTAAAAGAAGGGAAGCTTCCCTGTTCTTTTGATGCAACTCGTACATCCGGGATCATATGTTATGAGGTTTTTGATCATGCCTACAGCAAAATGCTCTGTGAACTGGAAATCCCAATACTTTTTGTTGATTCCCCGGTTATCGGCTTGAGCGAGCCTTTGAAGGCAGACCGCCTGTATATGGACAACCAGAGCGGGATTTACAGTTTTATTCAGGAGATGATCAGGCGGGGAAAAACCCGCTTTGGATTTGTGGGAGAACCTCTTCACTGCCAGTCATTCTGGGAACGTTATATGGCTTTTCGGGATGCAATGTTTCTTCTGAAACAGCCTTATATAGAAGAGTATTGTATGCTTAAAAATAAGGAAGGAATTGAGAATCCGGGTACGCAGGATTATTACGAATATCTTACTGGATGTATCAGTAAATTAAATGAGCTGCCGGAGGTATTGATCTGTGCGAATGATTTTGTGGCATTTGATACCATGCACGTGCTTCGCAGTCTGGGATATTCCATTCCGGAAGACGTATATATCTGCGGCTTTGATGATTCTCCGGAGTCCAGACTGGTAACACCGCCGTTGACTACGATTCACATACACAGCCAGATTATGGGATTTTCTGCTGTCTACCTTTTGATGTCCAGAATAAAAAATCCTTCATTGAATTATCGCACGATGTATACGGAAACAAGCTTAATTTACAGAGAGTCCACGGAAGGCTGACATATAAACAAGGAGGAATACTATGAGAAATTTATTGGATCCGGATAACCCTGTGATGCAGTTTATTACAAAAATTGTTTACTGTGCATATCTCAATATTTTATGGTTCATTTGCTGTATTCCTGTTGTGACAATTGGTGCATCTACCACCGCGTTGTTTTATGTCACACTGAAAATGGCAAAAAATGAGGAGGGAAATATTACGAAAGCATTTTTTCATTCCTTTAGAGAAAATTTCAAACAAAGTACAAAAATATGGCTTGTACTTTTTGGCGTTGGTATTGTGCTTGCTATAGATGGTTATGCATTGTATCATCTTCGGTTTGAAAATGCTTTCTGGACTATCTTAACTGCTGTTTTTATCGTTGTAGTTATTGCCTATGTAGTTATTTTGATGTACATATTTCCTCTTATGGCACGTTTTGATAATACTATTTTGGCAATGTTTAAAAATTCTATTATTGTTGGCGTGCGTTTTCTTTTATGTACCGTCCTGATGGCTGTGATTTACTTTTTAATGGCAGTTGTCATTATCCGTATATTTACCCCGGCAATTATTTTCGGTGAGGGACTTTGTGCATTCCTCTGTTCACTTTTACTTTCTAATATTTTGAAGCTTCTCGAAGAAAAAAGCAGCAGCACAGAGTCTGCCTGATACAGAGAGCATAGAAAGGATGAGTTTGTATGCATAGATTTTTAAAAAATAATCCAAAGCTGGAGTCAGAAAAACAAAAATTAAGTCAGCTGCAGGGAAAAGCAAAATTACAGTACATCTGGGATTATTATAAACTTCCCATTCTGGTTGTCTGTGTGATTCTTTACATATTGGGCTACACGCTTTATGGACATTTCTCAAAGAAAGAAATCCTTCTCTCAGCTGCTTTTGTAAATGTTGCACCGGGGGAAGAACTGACCGAACAGCTTAGCAGTGGATTTCTTGATAATCAGAATATAAGCAGCAACAAAAATGAAGTCCGCTTATACACCGGACTTTATCTTACGGATGATGAAAATGATCCGAATTCCCAATATGTCTATGCCTCGCGTATCAAAATTCTTGGAACCATTGACAGTGAGGGACTTGATGTAGTTTTTATGAATCAGGAGGCATTTGACTCATTTGCGCAAAATGGCTATCTTTATAATATGGAAGAGTTGCTTTCACAGACAGATGCTGCATTATATCGAGAGCTTTCTCCTTTTTTGTGCACAAATACAGAGATATTGGAAGATAATGCCGATGAAGTGGCCTTTGATGATTCGATTGCCTATTCTGCTAAGACAGAAGAATATCCCATGGCGCTTAAAGTATCAAAGTCACCTCTGATACAAAAAGCGAAGATGAATGGGGACATTTATCTGGGAATTGTTGGGAATACACCGCATTTGGAAACTTCAATTGAATATATACGTTATCTTTGGGATATGTAGTACAGCCAAACTGATTTGTCTGGCTGTTTATTATGTGTGCACTGATTAACTTTGTATAAACCGGTTGAATTTGTTGACTTTTATACAGAATAATTTAAAATAGAAATAGAAATTTTGGAAAGGAAAAAAGACATCGTTTTGGCGGTGTCTTTTTTGTTAATGATGAGCTTTTTTATTGAAATAGTTTTTTGCGAAATGTGTTGATTTATAAAAATGGTTGGTGTATGGTAGGTTTAATTTTTGACATGAAAGGAGTAATGATATGTATACATCGTATGAAGTGTTATGGCTGTTTTTTGTCAGCAGTTTTCTGGGATGGGTTCTGGAGACAGTGGCAGCTGCTGTAAAACAGAAACGATTTGTAAACCGGGGACTGATCAATGGTCCGTTTTGCGTTCTGTATGGTACAGGTATTGTGATCGTTATGGTGTTTTGCCAGGAATTGCAGGGAATCTGGCTGTTTCTGGCAGGACTGCTCATTTCTACAGTGATAGAGTGGAGTGCAGGACATCTCATTGAACATTTTTATCATGAAAAATGGTGGGATTATTCGAAAATCAGATGGAATCTGGATGGCTATGTGTGTCTTCCAATTTCTCTTTTTTGGGGAACTCTTTCCTTTGTGATGATGAAATGGGGAAACACACTGTTGGTTCGTGTCTTTCTGATTTTGCCGGCTTTTTGGGGAAAATTGATTTTGTGGCTTCTGCTGGCATTTCTTGCGGTAGATATGCTTGCCACTCTGATTCTGCTTTCGGGAAGAAGTCGGAGAATACAGCGCTGGCAGGCAGTGGATTCCTGGATGGATGACATTAGCTCCAGTCTTGGAAAGAAAATTTATGCCAGAGTCGATCGTCGAATCCAAAAGGCATATCCGACCGCAGTACCGACACAGAGTGAAGTACATACGGAAGTTTTTGCCTATGGATGCAGTCTGTACAAGCTTCTTTGGTTATTTGTAATCGGGGCTTTTTTGGGAGATCTTGTTGAAACGATATTTTGTCGTGTGACAGCAGGAGTCTGGATGAGCAGAAGCAGTCTGGTGTGGGGACCGTTCAGCATTGTGTGGGGACTTGCCATGGCTGCGGCAACGGCGCTTCTTTATCGATATCGGGATCGGTCGGACAGTTTTCTGTTTGTGGCAGGAACTCTGCTGGGCGGCGCCTATGAGTATATCTGCAGTGTGTTTACAGAACTTGTATTTGGAAAAGTATTCTGGGATTACAGCAGTCTTCCCTTTAATCTGGGAGGAAGAATTAATCTTTTATACTGTTTTTTCTGGGGAATTG
Source organism: Lachnospiraceae bacterium (assembly GCA_022787145.1). Lineage (GTDB taxonomy): Bacteria > Bacillota > Clostridia > Lachnospirales > Lachnospiraceae > JALFVM01. The sequence continues at coordinate 36,373 of JALFVM010000138.1, forward strand.
CGGCTGTTGTGTGGTTGAAGCTATGCTATCCTGTTATGTCTTCCTGGATTGAAAAAATTCCTGTAAAAATCGGGAAATATCTGACGGGTATTCTTGTTGTCTTTATGTGCTGCAATATTATGGTTTCCTGTATGGCACTGGTACGAAGTGATCAGAGGCAAAAGGGCATTGCGGCAACATCTGGATGGCAGCATACAATGGATGAACGTTTTGATGATGCCAGAATGCACCGGATTTATCCAAATGCAGTGGTAATAAAATAGGCATAGTCATAAAACGGATTGCGTGATATACTACTATCAAAGATTTACGGGAAAATTCAGAGGAAAATGAGAGGAGGAAACTTATGGTACAGATTAATATCCGAAAGGCGATCATCTGCCTTTGTGAGCTGGCTTCAGGCGTGCTGCTCTGGATGAATCCACAGCTTCTGACCATGGGGATTGTGTATGTACTGGGCGGCGGACTTGTGATTCTCGGCATTTGGGACATGATTTCTTATTTTCGTACCGAGGCTTTGCAGGCGGCAAAAGAGCAGAAAATCTTTTCCGGACTTTTGAAGCTTGGAGTGGGAGCCGCCTGTTTGATTAAAGCAAAAGGGGCTGTGTCTGCACTTCCGGCACTGACTGTTTTGTATGGAATTATTCTTCTGATCGTCAGTGCACAGAAGATACAGTGGTCTGTGGACATGAAAAGAATGAAGAAAAAATACTGGCATCTGGCAGCAGTCAGCGGCGTGGTGTCTCTGGGATTTGCTGTCATCACCATGCTGAATCCATTTAAGACGACACAGCTTCTGTGGCAGATTCTTGGTGTTGTACTGGGAATTGAGGCCGTTGCAGATAGCGTGATTCTTGCCATGTCCAATGTTGGAGTGAAAGTACCGGAAACAGTTACAGAAAAAATAGAAGATACTTCAAATGTGCAGATGCCGGATGAAAATTTTGCACCACCGGAAGATATTGCAGATTTGGACAGCCTTGTGAAACCGGAAGAACAGGCAGAAACGGTGGAACAACCGGAAGGCTTTCTTGACTTTGGCGAAATTTCTCCAGATGCAGAAAAGAACCCTGGCGAGGCAGAAATCCATACAGAAGAAACTACAACAACAGAAGAAAATCAGGCATCAGAAGAGGCCGTGCAGAAAGACGAGAAATATTTATGAAAAAAATAATCATGCTGACAACAGGAGGAACCATCGCTTCTCAGGAAGGTGCAGATGGACTTACTCCGGTGGTCAAAGGCGATACGATGATTCAGATGATTCCGAAGCTTGCCAATCTCTGCGAGATTGAGGTAAGGGAAGTCATGAATCTGGACAGCACAAATATGCAGCCCGAGGAATGGGTGCAGCTTGCCGGTGCTGTTGCAGAATCATTGCCACAATGCGATGGAATTGTGATTACACATGGAACAGATACGATGGCATATACGGCAAGTGCACTTACCTGGATGCTGCAAAATCTGGGAAAGCCCGTCATTTTGACGGGCTCTCAGCTTCCTGTGGAACATCCACAGACCGATGGCAAACAAAATATTTATGATGCTTTTTGCGCTGCCACAGCGGGCAGACCAGGCGTGTATATTGTTTTTCACGGGAGAATTCTCAGAGGGTGCAGCGCACGAAAAGTTTGCACAGAGAGTCTGGATGCTTTTCGCAGCATCAATGAACCGGATGTTGGGAAGATTCTCGACGGCAGAGTCATATTTTTTGCAGAACCGGAGGACATTCCAAGTGAAGCGTTTTATCTGGATGCAAGTCTGGACACACACGTGGTATATCTTCAGCTTTATCCAGGATTTGAAACGGATTTACTCGAGACTGTAATTGAAAAAGGATACCGCGGAATCATATTGGCCGGTTTTGGAAGCGGCGGCGTGCCATTTCACAACCGGAATCTTCTGCCTGCGATTGAAAAGGCAATTCAATCCGGCATTCGTGTCATCATTACTACACAGTGCCAGCAGGAGGGAACAAATCTGAATCTGTATGAAGTGGGAATTCGGGCAGCAAAGCTTGGTTGTCTCAGCGGCGAAAAGTACACGCCCGAGGCACTGATTACACGCCTCATGTGGGAACTTGGTCACAAATAAAATATGAGTGTTGTATGTGCACCATTTTCCTGGTCCACGGAACAGACTACCAACGGCAAGATTGGGTTTGAGTCTTCCGAACAGCCATTTGCACAGGGGAGATTTTCCATATCAAGTGCAGGTTTGTCCGCTTTATTCCGGCAACCTGTTGATTTTCTTGTCTGGCTGCGCCGCCTATAGATTGCTTTTCAAACAAACTCGCGCCCTGCGCTCAAACAGTGTTTTCAAAGCAATCGCTCTGCTCGCCAAGACTGCGAAAATCTGCCAAAGGTCTGCCGGAATAAGCGGACAAACCTGCACTTTGATTTCGGAAGGTAATAAGACTGTGCAAATCGTCTGTTCTACATGAATAGCAGTTGCCCTTACAGGTGCTACGTGGGCGGATAGCCCACAAGCACCAGATTTTTACAGCAAAACAAGAAAATACTACAAAATATTAGGAAAACAAAGGGGTTTTCTGCATGGCCTGCGCTCACCTGAGAGGGATACCACCACACAGGCATTTGGAGAAATTTTCGCAGATTTTTCGAGCATAGCGATTGCTCGCGACGCACTGTTTGAGCACTGTGTGCGAGTTTGCGTCAAGAGCAATCCATAAGCGGCGCAGAAAAAGCAAGAAAATCGACATGCCTGTATGGTGGTATCCCTCTCAGGTGAGCGCAGGGGCATGAGAAAAACTCCGGAAGTAAGAGAACCGAAAACCTTGCCGTTTGAAAGTGTCCCGTTGACCAGGAAAGTGGTGCACATACAACCCGGTAAACGGGAATTGATTGGATTGATGAACGAATGTTTGCATATTGACAGAGGCTATGTTAAAATGAGAAACATAAATACAGAAGCAGGAGAAAACTATGGACAGTATATTGGATAGTTTGAATCCTCAGCAGCAGGAAGCAGTTCTTCAGACAGAAGGACCTGTTTTGATTCTGGCGGGTGCCGGTTCCGGAAAGACCCGCGTGCTGACTCACAGGATTGCATATTTAATAGAAGAACAAGAAGTAAACCCGTGGAATATTATGGCAATTACGTTTACCAATAAGGCGGCTGGCGAGATGCGTGAGCGTGTGGACAAAATCGTGGGGTATGGCTCGGAGAGTGTCTGGGTCAGTACCTTCCATTCCAGTTGCGTGCGCATTCTGCGAAGACATATCGACCGAATCGGTTATACCGGAAATTTCACCATATATGATACGGACGACCAGAAAAGCGTAATGAAAGATATCTGCAGACGTCTGCAGATTGACACGAAGGTTTACAAAGAAAGAGCACTTTTGAATGCGATTTCCCGCGCAAAAGACGAACTGATGGGACCGGATGAATTTCTCAGAAACAGCAGCGGCGATATTCATGAGCAGAGAATCGCAAAAGTTTATCGCGAATATCAGGAGCAGCTTCACAAAAACAATGCACTTGATTTTGACGATCTGATTATGAAGACGGTAGAGCTGTTTCGTGCCTGCCCGGATGTGCTGGATCAGTATCAGGAGCGATTCCGTTACATTATGGTGGATGAGTATCAGGACACTAACACCGCGCAGTTTCAGTTAATCAGCCTTCTGGCGGCCAAATACAGAAATCTCTGTGTTGTAGGAGACGACGACCAGTCTATTTACAAATTCCGTGGTGCGAACATTGGAAATATTCTCGGATTTGAACGTGTATTTGAGGAAGCTGTTGTCATCCGTCTGGAGCAAAATTATCGTTCCACAAAAAATATTCTTCTGGCGGCCAATGAAGTAATTCGAAACAACATGGAGCGTAAGAAAAAAACACTGTGGACGGAAAATAAAGAAGGATCTCTGGTGCATTTTAAGCAGTTTCTCAATGGATACGAAGAGGCGGAATACGTGGCAGGGAAAATCAGCAAGGATGTGCGCACCGGCAAGTGCAACTATAGTGACTGTGCCATTTTATACAGAACAAATGCCCAGTCCCGTATGTTTGAAGAAAAATTTCTCATGGCGAATATTCCTTATAAGATTGTAGGCGGCATCAACTTCTATGCGCGTAAGGAAATCAAGGATTTGCTCGCTTATCTGAAAACGGTAGATAATGCCGTTGACGATTTGGCAGTGCGCCGCATCATCAATATTCCAAAGCGGGGAATCGGAGCGACCAGCATTGTGCGTGTGGAAGAACATGCGCAAAAGCGCGGCTTGAGCTTTTATGATGCACTTCGTGAGGCTGATGAGATTGAGAAAATCGGAAGGGCAGCTTCAAAGATTGCGCCGTTTGTGACATTTATTCAGTCGCTGCGAAGCAAAGTCGGATATATTTCTGTGTCAGAGCTTCTTGATGAGATTATTGAGGAAACCGGCTATGTGAAAGAACTTGAGGCGGAGGATACCGACGAGGCCAGAGCGCGAATTGAAAATATAGACGAGCTGATTTCCAAGGTAGTTGCTTATGAGGAGGACACACAGCATCCGACACTCAGTGGTTTTCTGGAGGAGGTTGCTCTTGTAGCAGATATTGATACTGTGGATGAAAATCAGGATAGAGTTCTGCTCATGACGCTGCACAGCGCCAAAGGTCTGGAGTTTCCGTATGTTTACATGACTGGCATGGAGGATGGAATTTTCCCCAGTTACATGACAATTTCAGCCGACGATCCTGGAGAACTGGAGGAGGAGCGGCGTCTTTGCTATGTGGGCATCACAAGAGCGATGCAGGAGCTGACTCTTACAAGTGCCCAGATGCGCATGATTCGCGGAGAAAATCAGTTCAATAAGGTTTCCAGATTTGTCAGGGAGATTCCGAGAGAATTGGTGGATATCGATAGAGATATCAAAGAGCGCACGACTTCGAATATAGAGATTCCTCAGAACAATACATATGCAAAAATGAAGCAGGCATTTCGGGCAAAAACCTTTGAGCCACAGCAGTTCACCGTTAAGAAGACAGGTGCGTTAGGATATGACATCGGCGATCGAGTGCGTCATATGAAGTTTGGTGCCGGAACTGTAGAAAACATTGTGGACGGCGGAAGAGACTACGAAGTGACTGTAAATTTTGATCAGTATGGAGTCAAAAAAATGTTTGCCGGTTTTGCGAAATTAAAGAAAATTTAGTACATTTGTAAATCAACTTAAGAATCAACTTGCCAGAACACGGGTGTATTTGTAAATTGTTTTAGAAATAGAGAAAAATGGTGAAGAAAAAGAGACATAAACTTACAGTCGAGCTTGGATGTGCAGCACTGATTGCTTCTTTGCTCAGTGGCTGCAGTGCAGCAAATCAGGGACAATCCTCGAGGGAAAAAACGTCCGTCTCCGGCGTGATGGAATACGATCGAAACAATGTTGTGATGGGGACCTTGACAAAGGCCGTCATCTATTCTTCCGGGAAAGACAGGACGAAGGAGGTCATGGAGCGCCTTTCGCAGGTGGAAAACGATGCGATTTCCTGGCGCGTAGAAGGATCGGATATTGACAAACTCAACAAAAGTGCCGGGCATCCTTCTGGTGTGGAGGTGTCAGAGGATACGGCGTCTTATCTGAAAAAAACGCTGGAACTAGCCAAAAACACAGACGGAGCGTTTGATCCGACAATGGGAAAAATCAGCAGACTCTGGGATGTGGATGGCGACCATCCGCAGGTTCCCGAAAAAGAAGAGTTAAAGCAGCTTCTGGACGAAAGCGGATATGAGAAAATTCAACAGGATGGCACGCATGTCGTGCTGGAATCGGGTGCCAGTGTCGATTTTGGTGCTGTAGGCAAGGGAATCGGCTGCGATGAGGCGAAAAAGCTTCTGGAAAACGATTCTGATGTCTGTGGAGCTGTTATATCAGTAGGCGGAAGTATTTTAACTTATGGCACGAAGCCGGATGAAAGTGACTGGAAGGTTGCAATTACAAACCCGGATAACGATACAGACTATGTGGGAATTCTGACACTAAGCGGAGAAAATTACGTATCGACTTCGGGAAGCTATGAAAAATTTTTTGAGCAGGATGGGAATACCTACCATCACATCATGGATCCGGCAACCGGATATCCGGCAGAAAGCGGGCTGGTATCGGTATCTGTTTTGACGGACAACGGGCTTTTGAGCGACGGCCTTTCCACGGCCTGTTTTGTGCTCGGAAAAGAAAAAAGTCTGCCCGTATTAGAAAAATACGAAGCAGACGCAATTTTCATTGATGAAAATCATAAGGTCTATGTGACCGATGGAATCAAAAACAAATTTGAACTGGTACGGAAAGGCTATGAACTTGCCGAAGAGTGAGGACTGCCATTGTGATTAGCTGATTTTGGAAGTGATGGATTCATTACGGCTGGGCAGTTACAAGCCCATGACCTTTAGGTCGTGGGTAGTTGATTTGTTAGAACGTTACTCATCCGGCCAGATAAAATTGCAGTTTCCGGCCTCCAGTCCATCAATCAGAATGTTTTGTCCGGAACAGAAACGATTTTTCACAGCCATAAAATAAATCCACTCGGCTGCCTCCTCTACCGTCATCCATCTTTTTAACGGTGTGAGGTCCATAATCTGGTTCCACAGCTTCTCATCCTCCATGACAGGTTTGTTGAGTTCTGTCATGACTCCGCCGAAATCAAGGCTGTTGCAGGTCGCCTGATATGCGGCAACTCTCATGGCAACATTTTTTGTGTAGGCTAAGACACCGCCCTTGCTGGCAGCGTATGCCGGAAATTCGGATCCGGTGTGACCGCTTGCGGAACCAATCATAATAATGGACTGGATGTCTGGCTGAATTCCATAGTGCTCGGTGATGGCGATGGTTCCTTTCAGATTGACATCGATATCATCTTCATTTTGCACACCGGCATTGTTGATTAAAATATTGACAGCAGGAAGCTTCGGATAAGAAGCTTCCTTTTTGATATCCAGACAATAATGGATATAGTTTTCATGTGTGATGGCAGACTCTTTTTTGTCAAACCCGTATACGGTATGGCTTTTTCGCAAAAAATATTCTGCCGTACCTTTTCCAATACCGGAACTGGTGCCGGTGATTAATACATGCATGTTTAAAATCTCTCCCCGATATATTTGTGCAGAGTTTTTGTCAGTACAGCAACGACGTACAGGCAAATGACTCTGTCAAGGTAGTCTGTAAGGAATTGTACCACAAAACAGCTTCCCACCATTCCGAGCGGTGTTCTTGAAAGCAGCTGAACAATCAGCGAAGAGCCGGAGGAGGTGATGCCTCCGAACAGGAAAGCTGTGATGCAGGAGCTTACGATGGTGGACGGAAGGGTGATTACAACGGCTGCCAACAGAATCCACCATTTCTTTGGCTGGTATTTTTTGTATACAAGACCAGTCACAAGACCAAGGATGATGCCGACCGGTGCATAATACAAAGAGTAAATATCAACGGTCATTCCCATCAAAATTCCACTGATGACATTTGGAATCATGCCGTAAAACGGTCCTAAGACAGCCGCAATAAATACGGTTCCAATGCTGTCCAGATAAATTGGAAGCTTAAGAAACAGTGCAATCTGTCCTCCGACTAAATTAATACAAATCGCAAGTGCAACGACGCAAATTTTATAGGCTACATTTCTTTCTGCTGTTCTTTCCATTTTTCTAGTCCTCCTACAATATATCCTTTAAAATATCAAGCTTTTCCGGTTCCAGATCGAGTAATCTTGAAAGAAACATCTGGAAGAACCGGAAGGTATCTACTTCTGTCAGTACGGTTGCGTTCGGCTCTTTTCGATAGAAATTCATAGAGTCCACCACGGACTGGCCCAGGGAAATGCCCTGTGTCTCAATTTCTACAAAGGAATCAAAACCACTGCAGATACTTTGGTCAATAAAATAGGCCACTGCAAGCGGGTCATTGATGACACACCCGATGATATGTTCCCACTGCCAGTGAAAATCAAAATAAAATTTTGTAATTTTCTTGATAAAATCACCCATTTTGGGGTTTAAACGGCAGATATACTCTAAAATCGTCGGTGTGAGAACGATTTTTCTCGTTACATCGAGCCCGATCATGTGAATGCGCATGCTGTTTTCATGCAGTGTTTTGTAAACCAGTGCAGCAGCATCCGGATCACACCAGTAGTTATACTCCGCTACCGGAGAACAGTTTCCATGGCTTTTAAATGTCCCGCCCATCGATACCAGCTTGTCAATATTACAAAAGGCATCGAGATCTTTTTGAATCAATCTGGCAAGGTTGGTCATCGGACCTAAGGCAATGACAGAGACTTTTTTTCTTTTTAAGGTCAATGTCAAAAAGTCAACAGCACTCATTTCCTGTTCATATCCATCGACTTTTGGAAGAAAGCTTTCTCCAAGTCCGTCTTCCCCATGCGTGTCAAGTGCGTTGACATACGCGCGGCATAGCGGTCTGTCTTCTCCGATAAAAACCGGTACATCCAGACGGTTCATTTGTTTTAGAATTTTTTTTGCGTTCTCAAATCCCATCTCAACCGGGGAATTTCCGCATACGATTGTGATCCCGATGACATCGAGTTCCTTTGACTTCAGGGCAAGCATGATTGCCAGGCTGTCATCAATTCCGGGATCACAATCAATGATCACTTTTGTTTTTTCCATTTTTTTCCTTTCTGAATCATTTCCAAAGGCAAAAAAATAGCTCTTGCCTATAGAACCTCCATAAACAAAAGCATCAACAAAACAGACTGCGTATACAGTCTGAATAGATAAGTATGTTGTTTTGCCTAGTTTTTTATACTGGGAGGTTTTCGAACCAGTTTCGCCAGATATTCTATCACAGTTTTTACGTTCTGGCAATGCTTTTGGAAAATCTTCTGGCGAAAGTGGAAAAACAGGAAGAAAGACGAATATTTTTGCCTTCTGTGGCAAATTCTGATTCGAATTTTGGAATGAGAATAAATTCTGAAAAATACGTGGTAATATTTCCGGGATAGTGTTATAATAAAAATAATTATTATGTATTGGAAAGGATGGTGCCATCATGACTAAAGTAGATGAACTGATTGCAGCGTTAACAAAAAGAGAAGAAGAGAGAACAAAAAATACAGTTTTATGGGCATTGGCGATTATCGGTGCTGTTGCAGCAGTGGCAGGGATTGCGTATGCTGTATATCGTTTCCTGACTCCGGATTATCTGGAAGATTTTGAAGAAGACTTCGACGATGATTTTGATGATTATTTTGAAGACGAAGAATAAAAAAATTGATAACGAACGTATTCATGCCTCCGTCAGTAACCTTTTCAAAAGGATGGCGGGGGCATGATTCTGTTTTGGAGGATTTTAAGGCTTCTCCCACCGCCAAAGGCAGTGGCTTTTTGCCTATAACAAACGAAAGGGTTTTAAGTTTGAAACAAATAAGTAGAGGGCAGCCAAGAAATAAAGGGCATAGCAAACAAACCATCTAAACAGGTGGTTTTGAAAAAGTAAATACAGACGCAACACCTAATCAGGTAACTGGAACAGCATCATCTTTGAT